>CAKVCJ010000035.1 GCA_934725655.1 uncultured Brachyspira sp. | reverse complement strand
GCCAAGATAAAAAGTATATAATAACAAATACAAACCAAATATAATGCGGAGTAAAAAACATATTAAATATAAATACCGCTATAGATATAATTAAAAAACCTATTATAGAATATTTTAAATTTATCTTATAATCATTATAAGTATATTCTATTGTTTCATATATATTACGCATATTAATAAATTGTATAACTGTAGTTAAAAAAATAACAATAATTCCAGAAACAATAAAAAATATACTTGGAATTAGGGAATTATTTACATAAGAGAAAAAAGATATATTATTATTTTTTAGAGAGATAAAGCATAATAATAAACTTAAAAAAGCCGCAATAAAAATATCAATAATTCCAGCAAATAAATATAATTTAGATTTATTAATAATTTTTGCATCCTTTGATAATTCCTGAAGAAGTGAATCTACATCGCCGAAAGATTTAAGTGCCTTTTTAAAAGCCTCCTCTTCGCTTTCATCTATATATTCTTCGCTTTTCATATATAAATAATTTCTAAGCTCTTCAATTTGCTCTCTAATTTTTTGAGTATTAGGGTATTTATTTTTTAATTCATTACAAAAATCATCTATCATAATATTTTATCTCTATATAAAAACATTTATTCAATATCAAGAAGTTTATCTATTATCTTTTTAGTGAATAGCCATATATCTCTCTCTTCCTGCAAAAATTTTCTTCCATCTTCTGTAATCTTATAATATTTTCTTCTTCCTCCCTGACTCTCATCTCCCCAATAGCTTTCTATTAACTTTTTGCCCTCAAGTCTTCTTATAGCACTGTATAAAGTCTGACCGTTAATCTCATATTCTCCATTAGTTTTATCAGTAATTAATTTAGAAAGCTCATAACCATATGAATCATTATCTTTCAAAAAATGCAAAACAACAGCATCGATATGACCTCGTATTATATCACTTTCTATATACATTAATTTGTATCCTAAACTAATTATCATTTATTTTTTAAAGTAAGATAAATATAAAATTTTGTCAATACAATTTTTTATAAATAAATATCCGAATTGTATATTTTTATTAAACAGATGTAATAAATAAAGAATTTAATAATATTATATAACTATAATCAAAAAATTATAAATTATCGTTTATCCATTTTGACATAGAATCAAATATAATGAACACAGAAACAGAACCTGGATCAGGAATTCCTATAGTTTTATCTCCATAATATTTAGCTCTTCCGAAACTCGCTTTATATTTTTTCGTATTTTCCATACCTTCTTGTGCTTTTTCTTTGGCATAATTAAATGCTTCTTTAATATCTGAATGAATTTGTGCTTTTTCATATAGTGCATTTACAGCGGGCTCTAAAGCGTCTATCATAGTTTTGTCGCCCAATTTCGCCTTACCTCTTTCTTTTAACTTCTCCAAAGAAACTCTAAATATATCAGCAAAATCTTTTACATCAAAATCTTTTTTCTCTTCGTAATTAACTATTCCGCTTATAAATATAGTTCCAAATAATACCCCCGAAGCTCCGCCCATACTTGAAAGCAAAGTCTTTCCAATATCATGAAATACTTCATTAACAGTATTATAGTTTTTAGAAGATAAAACATTTTTTACCGCCTGAAAACCTATACTCATTCCAATACCATGATCTCCATCGCCAATTTTTATATCTATAGAGGTTAGATAATCTTCATTTTCTATTAATTTATCAGCAACATAGATGTACATATTTTTTACATCATTAGGATTCATCTTAATATTTCCTCTCTCTTATAAAAAGGTGCATTTGCTCCATAATTATAAAATTTCTCTAATTCATCATTTAATTTCAATACAGATATAGAAAATCCTCCCGTTCCCTGAGGACAAAATAACTGCTGCAAATCTAAATGATGTAAATTTATATTTGCATTATCAATATAATCTTTTATCTCTTTTAATACAATACATAATTCTAAAGTAGATGTAAATCCATATCCATTTAGAAGCACAGCTATTTTTTCATTGTTATTAATCTTCATATCATCAAACAATAAATCCAGCATTTTTTTAACAATATTTTTAGCCGAAGTAATATTTTCTTTGATGATTCCAGGCTCGCCATTAAATCCCATACCATATTCTATCATACCATCTTCTAATTCAAACATAGCTTTTCCATTAGCAGGGAAATAACCTTGAGAAGTAGTTACTCCTATAGTTCTTAAATTGTCATTAGTCTCTCTGGCAATCCTTTCCACTTCATCTATACTCAATAAGAACTCGGATGCAGCACCAGCCATTTTTACCAATATCGATATTCCTGAAACCCCTCTTCTATTTTGAATATTTTTTAAATCGCTTGCTATATCATCATTTAGAAACACACATCTTGTATCTATATTTTCAAGTATAGCAAGCTCTTTAACCAACTCAAAATTTAAAACATCGCCCATATGATTATTTGCTATAAATAATACACCCTTTTTGTTATAAACAGCCTTAGTAACATCCAAAATAGATATGGCAGGAGGCGCCACATACACATGTCCTGTGCTTACCCCATCTGCCAATCCATCACCTACATATCCCAAACACCAAGGCTCATTACCAGCACCGCCGCCTATTACTATAGCTACTTTTTCTTTCTGATTCCTCTTAACTATACCGCCGAATGTATTATCTACTTTTTTAAATTTATCTCCACTAATAGCTAAATATCCATCTATCATATCAGTAATAATAGTTTTGCTGCTATTAATTATCTTATTCATAAATAAATATTACCATCCATTATCAAATTTATCTGTGAATTTAAATTTCTTTTTCTTTTTAACATTATCAAAATCTAAATATTTATACTTTCCGTTAGAGTATACTATATATTTATTAGTAATAGAATTCTTTACAGCCTCTACCGCATATTTAGCAAATCCACTAGCTCTGAGTCTCTCTAAAGCAGTAGGTACTCCTCCGCGCTGCTGATATCCTAACATATTACATTTTACATTAAGATTTAATTTATCCTTAACATATTTAGCAACATCAAACATCCTATAAGTTCCCTCTGCAAAAGTAACTAACACATAATCTCTTTCTTTAGCCTCAATTATCTCTTTTACTTTCTGGCATATCTCTTCATCAGTAATCTTCTTTTCCACCAAAACACTAAAATCAGCCATTCCCATTAAAACAGAACTATGAGCTAAATATCCATCCCAAGCACCGAGAGTTTCTACAAAAAATACTCTTCCAGGCAAAGACATTCCCGTATCAGATATATCATCTATATACTGAACTTGTTTATTTAATGCCGTATCAAACCCTATAGAATAATCAGAACCATAAATATTATTATCTATAGTTGCAGGTATCCCTATAAAATTAATATCCTTTGATATGCTTGATAAAGCTAAAGCCCCCTTAAAAGAACCATCACCTCCAAGCACAATCACATTATCAATTTTATTTTTTTTCAAATTATTGATTATCACTTTCTGATTCTCAATATCTTTAAGCTCAGGCATTCTTCCCGTTTTTAATTGAGTACCGCCTAATTTATACCAATCTTGAGTATTTGATACATTCAATTCAATAAAGTTGTTATCTCTCATACCAAGATAACCATTATAATATCCAATAACCTTATATGAATAATCTTTAGCATACTTCACTATTTGTGATATACAAGGATTCATTCCCGGACTATCACCGCCACTAGTAATAACAGCAATTCTTTTTTCCATAAACAATATTTCTACTCTATATAATTATAATGTTTTGTTAGCACTTCCAACAACATCTATTTTTTCTCTTACAATCTTAGCACAAGCTACTTTAACAGGAGTCATATATTTTCTAGGGTCAAATTGTGATTCTGGATTATCTGCCACAGCCTTTCTAACAGCATTTGAAAAAGCAGCCTTAAGTTCTGTACCTATATTGATTTTGCCCATGCCTAATTGTATACATTTTTTAATATCTTCTATAGGCACACCAGTACCGCCATGTAATACCAAAGGAAGATCAGTAATTTTAGCAATCTTTTCTAATCTTTCAAAATCTATTTTAGGTTCTTTTTTATAGAATCCATGAGAAGTACCTATAGCAACTGCAAGTGCATCTATTTTTGTTTCATTAACAAATCTCTCAACATCATTAGGGTCAGTAAATAAAGCTGACTCATCTGTTACAACTATATTATCCTCTTTACCGCCAATCTTTCCAAGTTCTGCTTCAACTGAACAATTAAATTTTTTAGCATACTCAACAACCTTTTTAGTCATCTCTATATTTTCTTCATAAGGTTTAGCAGAAGCATCTATCATAACAGAAGTATATCCCAAATCTATAGCTTCTTTTATTAAATCATAATCAGTAGCATGATCCAAATGCAAACATACAGGTATATTTAATTTTCTTGCCATACCCTTTACCATACCAACTATTTGATCTATACCGATATAGCTTACAGCTCCCATAGAAGACATCAATATAACGGGCGAATTCTTTTCTACAGCACCATCAACTATACCCTGTGCATCTTCATAACCGTTAAAATTAAAACCTCCAACAGCATATTTTTCTTTTCTTGTTTTTGATAAAATGTCTTTCAATGTAACTAATTCCATTGTACTCTCCTAATTATTAAATTTTTCTTTTATTAAACAATAAGCTCCATATAAAACTATTCTATCGTTTATTATAGAATATTTTATTTGCTCCTCTTTAAATTGCTGAACTGACAATTTTTTTATAGTTTTTATCATCTCATCATGAAAAAACTCTTTAGATTTAGTAACCCCTCCGCCTAAAACTATAACATCAGGGTCATAAAGATTAAATAAATTAGCAATACCTACTCCTAAATAATAGCCCTCTAATTTATAAAATTCTCTTGCATAATCATCATTTTTTAGAAAAGCCTCATTTAGAAATTCAATCTTAAGATTTTCAGGATTATAATCAGCCATTTCAAAAGCATAACTCTTTCTGCCATTCAACATATCATTCTTCATTCTGTTATTCATAGCAGTTCCAGAGGCATACATTTCAAAACAACCCTTCGAGCCGCATTTACAATCCAAGCCATTATAATCTATACTCATATGTCCAAATTCACCAGCCCCGTCATTTTTTCCTCTATATAATTTATTATCTATTATAATTCCGCCGCCGCAGCCCGTACTAACTGTCATATATAAAATATTTCTAAATCCCTTAGCAACTCCTAATCTATGCTCTGCTAAAGCTCCTAAATTAGCATCATTATCAAGTACCGTCTCTTTATTAAAATCTTCTTTTATCCTTTTAACTATAGGGAAATTCTTCCAGCCCATCAATGGCGCATGTATTATAACCCCCGCATTCACATCCAAAGGACCAGGCGAACCAATACCTATCCCTATAACATCTTCCATATTTACAGAAAATTTATCTATTATATGCTCTAATGCCTTTTTTGTATTTTGATATACAGCCTCTTCGCCTTTAAATGTCTGCGATTTCACAACATGCACATAATCATCTTTAATAACACCGTCCTCAGTAAATAAAGCCGAAGAAGTTTTAGTGCCGCCTATATCTAAAATTAAAAAATATTTATTATTCATATTAATATATTCTGTCCTTATCCATCAAAACAGCTAAAATAATAACAGCACCCTTAACTACATATTGCCAATATGCACTTATACCTAACAAAGTCATACCATTATTCAATATCCCTATAATAATAGCACCTATCATAGTACCTAAAACAGTACCCTTACCTCCGCTTAAACTAGCCCCGCCAAGTACAGTAGCAGCAACAGCATCAAGCTCATAACCAGTACCAGTCTGAGGCTGACCTGAATATAACCTTGTAGTTAATATCATACCCGCAATAGAAGCACAAATACCAGATATTATATAAATCCATGTTATAACATTTGGAACATTAATACCAGATAACCTCGCAGTTTCCCTGTTTCCGCCAACTATATAAACCCTCTTACCAAATTGAGTATGCATCAATAAAAAATATGCTAAAATAAGAACTATTATAAATATATATATAGGAATAGGTATACCTAAGAAGAAACCAGTACCAACTTGTATAAACGGATTTTTTGAATCCATCATAATTGGTCTTCCGCCGCAGATTAAGTATGTGATTCCTTTAAAAACTACCTGAGTAGCCATAGTTACAACAAATGGAAACATTCTGCCTCTTGCTATTAATAAACCATTGAAAGCTCCGCATATACCGCCCATTATTGGTATTGATAAAATAACTATAAAAGGATTTATACCTGCATTAATCATCATCGCAGATAATACCCCTGTTAAAGCTATTATCGGACCTACAGATAAATCTATACCTGCTGTCAATATAACAAAAGTCATTCCATAACCTAAAATAGCATTAACCGATATTTGTCTTAATACTACCATAAAATTATTAATAGTAGCAAAATTTTTAGCTGTAAAAGATAAAATGATTATTAGCAATACTAAAGCAACTACAGTAGGTATTCTAACTCCTTTAGCAGATAAATTGTCATTTAGTACTCTATATTTATTTATCAAATTATTCACCTTTAGTTCCTCCTGTAGCATAAAATGCCACTCTCTCTTGTGTAGCTTCTGTTTTATCTATAATAGCAACAGATTTTCCCTCTCTCATAATCAAAACCCTATCACTAGTACCTAATATCTCAGGAAGTTCTGAAGAAACTATTATAATACTGAGTCCATTTTTGGACAAATCATTGATTAATGAATAAATTTCAAATTTGGCCCCTACATCTATCCCCCTAGTAGGCTCATCAAATATTAATATCTTAGGATTAGTATCAAGCCATTTTGAAATAATTACTTTCTGCTGATTGCCGCCGCTTAACTTTTTGATAATCTGATTAGTACCAGTTGTCTTTATCTTTATTCTCTGTATATAATCCCGACACTTAGCAGATATGTTTTTAAAATTTATTATACCTAATACTTTTTCTCTTATCCTTCCAGAATAGAAATTATCCATAACCGATAAATCTAAACACAAACCTTCCTCTTTCCTATTTTCTGTAAGATAAGCTATGCCATTTTTGATAGCCTCATTAGGATTTTTTATGTTTACTTCTTTGCCGTTTATTTTTGTAGTTCCAGATGTTTTCGGATATGCTCCGTATATAGTTTTCATAGCCTCTGTTCTGCCAGAACCTACAAGACCATATATACCTAATATCTCACCCTGATAAAGTTTAAAACTTACATCTTTAACACCGGAAACTGATGAAGATAAATTCGATACCTCTAATGCAACATTCTCACTTCTCTCATAATGTCTCTTAGGATAAACATCCTCCATCTTCCTTCCAACCATCATCGAAATTATTTCATCTTCATTACATTTAGATGGATCCAATTCGCCTATATATTTACCGTCTCTTATAACAACTATATTATCAGAAACATGCATTACTTCATTTAATTTATGACTAATATAAACTATAGACTTGTTTTTGCTTTTTAAATTTTCTATTAAAGTAAAAAGAGCACTAATTTCTTTATCTGTTAAAGAAGATGAAGGCTCATCCATTATTAATATATTAGCCTCTAAAGCACAAGACTTCGCTATTTCAACCATTTGTTTTTGTGCTATACTAAGATTGCTAACTAATTCCTTAGGATCTATATCCACATTAAGATAATCTAATATTTCTTTAGCTTTTGCCTCTGTTTTTTTTTTGTTTAAGATTTTTAAAGGAGTGCTTACTATTTCATGTCCAATGAATATATTATCAGCCACAGAAAGGTTATTACACAAATTTAATTCTTGGTGTATGATGCTAATATGTCTTTCTATTGCTTCTTTAGGACTTAAAAAATTTACCTCTTCCCCTTTATAAAAAATATGACCAGAATCTTTTTGATATATTCCTGAAATAATTTTCATTAAAGTTGATTTACCGGCTCCATTCTCACCTACTAAAGCGGTAACTTCACCTTCTCTTATAGTTAAATTTATTCCATCTAAAGCTTTTACTGAATTGAATGACTTTTTTATATCTTTTAATTCTAATAATACTTGAGACTCCATATATAAAACCCACACTATTATTATATTATTTCATCGAAAGATTAGCCGTTATAATTAATTTTTTATAACAGCTAATCATATTTTTATAATCTTATATAACTTTATTATTTTGCTTCATATATACCAGGTGTTATAGGTATTTTTTTCTCAACTGTTTCACCATTTAATATCTTTTTCATAACTAATACACCTTGTCTTCCTATTTGATCTGGATACTGTTGTACATCAGCTTTTATAGCTCTTGTTTTAGTATCGATGATATCTTGAACTTCTTTAGTAGCGTCAAAACCAACTATGATAATATTAGTTCTTTGAGCTGCTTCAACTGCTGATAATGCTCCTAAAGCTGATGGGTCGCCTACTCCAAATATAGCATCTATATTGTTATATTTTTGCAATAAAGCTTCTGCTTGTATCAATGATTTAGCTTGATCTGATTCTCCGTTTACTGATTCTAATAAATTCATAGCGTTATTTGCTTTAATAACTTCTGTAAAACCTTGCTCTCTATCTATTGTAGATTGGTTTTTTGGGTCGCCTATAACTACTATATTGCCGCCTTTACCAGCCAACAACTCTATTATTTTTTCTGCTGCCATTTTTCCGCCTAAATAGTTGTCTGTAGCTATAGCTGAAGCAACTTTATCAGATCTAGCTGAAGTGTCTATTGTAACTACTGGGATATTAGCTGCAACTGCTTGATCTATACCATTATTTACTGCCTCAGGATCTACAGGAGACATAATAATACCTTGTACGCCTGATGTAATGAAATTTTCTATTTGTTGTAATTGTTTAGCAGAGTCAAATTGTGCATCTTGAACTGTAAGAGTGATATTGTTAGATGCAGCTGTTTCTTCCATAGCAGCAAGAATATCTAAATAGAATGGATGTTCCATAGTTAACAAAGAAACACCTATAACTATATTATTCTCTCCATCATTATTAGCTGCTGCTGTATCTGTTTTAGAACAGCTAGTTAATGAAATTAATAAACTGGTAAACAATAAAAAAAGTAATCTCATGATTATCTCCTTAAATAATATATTTTTTAGATTTTTTATTGAATGTGCTTTATTTTATTTAGTATATTTCATAAAAACGATAAAGTCAATTATAAATTAATAAAAAATGTTATATTTGTATATCATTATAAACTTTTTTTATTATTAACTAAAAATTTCTTATTTGTCGGCATACCTGAAAGTATTAACTGCAAGCACTAAAGCAATTATTAAACATACTAAAAGTACCGCTAAACCAATAAAATAAGATTGAAAATCAAAATAATAAGCTCCCCTAAAAGAATTTAAAAAATACTGAAAAATATTTAATCTGCTTAAAAATTTCACTATATTCGGAGCATTATATAGAGAATAATATCCATCACTCAAAAACATAGAACACATTAAAATAATATTATACAAAATACTTGCTGTTTCATTATTTTTAACCAAACTAGAAACAAAAAAGCTTATAAATATATAAACTAAAGATGCCGCTATAATAATAGGCAAGAACAAAACTATAGAAGCAAAAGAAAACTCTAACTTGAAAAATAAAGCACAAGAAACAAATACAAATAAACAGCTTATAATAGATATTATCACCCAAGCACAAGAAGAGCTTATAATATATTTGTATAAAGGAAGAGGCGTTACTTTAAGCAAATTATAAACTCCCCTCCTCCTTTGACTTAATACATTAAAACTCGTAGTCATAAAAGAATAAGCAAGCACACTCACACAGCTCATAGCAGTAAGTATATGAATAGTATAGCTTTCTGTATTAAATAATATTCCCAATGCTATTATTGTAACTATTGGAAAGAAGATAGACCAAAATATAAGAAAAGGGTCTCTTATAGCTTTTTTTATAGTGAGTTTAAATATCGTTTTCATAATAATTTTTTAATATGTATTTATAATTTTTTGTTGTTCTTTTTCCCGCAGCAAAAAGAACCAAAAAGTGCAAGTATATAATTAATACTAAACAATACTAAAATTAATAATTAGTAATATGCAAATAAACTTTCTCCAAACTGTCAAAATTATACTTCTTTAAAAGTTCTTCTTTGCTTCCGCTTTCTAATATCTCTCCTTTATATAAAAATACTATTTTGCTCGCTATATCTTCTACCTCCTCCAAATCATGAGAAGTAAAAAGTATAGTTTTATTGTTTTTAGCAAGCTCTAATATCATATTTTTTATATTATATCTTTCTCTCGGATCCAAACTTGCAGTAGGCTCATCAAATATAAGTAAATCGGGGTTTTGCATAGTAGATATCATTATAGCAAGTTTTTTCTGCTCTCCCCCTGAAAGCTTTATAGCAGGTGTTTTTGGATTAAGATTATATTTATTGAGAATACTTTCTATTTCTTCATCAGTCATCTTAATATCATAAAGAGCTGAAAACATTAATATATTATCTTTTACATTGTAGCCTTCAAAAAAAGGAGTGGATTGCAATTGAAGGCCTATATGTTTTTTATAATTTTCTATATAAATTTTTAATTCACCCTTATCAGCCTTTAAGATTCCTAATAATATATTAATTAATGTAGTCTTACCAGAACCGTTTGGGCCAACAAGTGCTATTACTTCGCCTTTATTTATATCTAAATTTACATCTTTGAGAATAACATTTTTATTAAACCTTTTTTCTATATTCTTAGCACTTATTAATACTTCTTGCATTAAGACCAACTCTATTTGATAAAAACTATAATTATTAAAACAACATATAT
>CAKVCJ010000034.1 GCA_934725655.1 uncultured Brachyspira sp. | reverse complement strand
CTTTATATTTACAAATTATAACTATAGCTGCTACTGTACTTTATTTCTCTTTGCTTATAGCTTTTGCTTTATATTTTATATATAGATTATATAAGATGTATAAAATAAAAAGAGTAAAATCTATTTCTTTAATAGTGATTGTAATATTAACAACATATTTATCATTTTTTAGACCTGTAAAGATTAATTCAATTTATGCGAATTATTTTGATATATCAAACAGCAAAGGAATAATAAACACAATAAGCCATAGAATATCTTTTGATAAGAAATATAATAATATAGAAAGTAATATTAATGATGTAAGAGATGCAATTAATTTATTAAGCGAAAGAAATATAGATGTATCAGAATTGATAATGCCTTATAGCGACAATACAGTTACAAATAGAAGCGTATTTTTAATATATTTAGAATCTTTTTATGATTATAATCATTTTGTAAGTTTATTTGATGAAGACCCTTTTCCAAAAGAGTATAGAGAGTGGGCTAAAGCATCTTGTAAAGTTGGGCCTAATGATGGAAATGGAAGTTTGTTTGCAAGACTATCTGGTTTAACAGCTAGTTCGCCTATATTTCCAAAGAAGCCTAATTCTACTATTATTACTAAAACTCTTCCATTTTTGCTTAGAGATAAGGGTTATAAAGTAATAGCTTTAGAAGAGTCTGGAGTTACTTATTATTTAGATAAATTATTTCCTGATATTGGTATTGATAAAACAGCATTTAATTTAGGAATCACGAATATAAAAAATTATATTAAAGACAATATTTCGGAAGAAAGTGTTTTTGTTACAGGCTTTACATTTTTAGGCCATGCCAATACTCATATAAAAAATGATTTAAATTTCTCTTCAAACAATCAGAGATTTATGAGAAAGATAGATAAAAAAAACAGAGCTGTTTTGATAGAGACTCTTGAAAACTCAGCAATGACAGCAATAGATATAATTAAAACAAGAGATATTATATTAGAGAAATATCCAGATGCTATAATAATATTTAAGCATGATCATTTGTATCCATATTTAAAAAATATAATACACAATTCTTCTATAGATGAAAGCATAAAGCTATCGTTTTTAACTTCCTATACAGTAAATCCGCTTCTCATATGGAATGGAAAAGACGGATCTTATAAATTGCCTGATGGTTTTCCTCCAGAGAATATTGCTATGTTTATAGCGGTTAATACGAAGCTTGATTATACAAACACTTTAATATCGCTTTTATATAAAGAAAATAGTGATAATATCATAAGGTTTTATAATAGTTTTTATACTAATAGTTATGGCAATATAAGACGAGTAGAAGTTGGCAAGGATAGTTTATCATATAGGTATGATAGAGCTCAAAGAGTGATATCAGAAGATATATTTAGGGGAAATAAGTACTTTAATTCTTTAATAGAGTAAGAAATTAGATATTTATTACTATAATTAATAGTTATATATTATCATTTATAAATTTTCATCAATCAATTAAAATAATATCCAATATTTTGACAAACATTATTTTTTTAATATACTAATTATTGGCAAAGAAATTTTGCTATTAAGGAGTTTAATGAATTATTTTAATTTTTAAAAAATAAATGGAGGTAATATGGCTAAAGGTCGTGTTATTATTGATAGTGAGCAGTGTAAGGGGTGCTCAAATTGTGTATCTGTATGTCCTACAAAAATATTGTATTTAGATAAGGAAAACATGAATTCTTGGGGGTATTATCCTGCAGCTGTTACAGAGATGGATAAATGCATAGGGTGTGCTAACTGTGCCATGATGTGTCCTGATATATGCATAAAAGTAGAGAGGCTTGATGATAAGAAGGAGGGTAAATAATGGGTAGAAGTTTGATGAAAGGCAATGAGGCTATGGCTGCTGCGGCTATAGCTGCGGGATGCAAATGTTTTTTTGGCTATCCTATCACACCGCAAAATGAGATACCTGAGTTTATGTCTAAGGTTATGTATGAATCTGGAGGTAAGTTTGTGCAGGCAGAAAGCGAGGTAGCTGCTATTAATATGGTATATGGTGCGGGCGGAGCTGGGGTTCGTGCTATGACATCCTCATCTTCTCCTGGAATAGCATTAAAGCAAGAGGGTATATCATATTTAGCTGGTGCTGAGATACCTGCTGTTATACTTAATGTTATGCGCGGAGGTCCGGGGCTTGGAAGCATACAGCCTGCTCAGAGTGATTATAATATGATGACTCATGGGGGCGGTGATGGTGATTATAAATGTCCTGTTTTAGCACCTGCCAATTTGCAAGAAGCGGCAGATATGATAATGGAAGCTTTTGATATGGCTGATTATTATAGAACGCCTGTTTATGTGGCTGCTGATGGCTTTATTGGGCAGATGATGGAGCCTGTGGAGATTATATATAAACCTAAATATGAGTTAAAAGAGAAGACTTGGGCTGCTAATGGAACAAGAGGCAAAAGAGAGAAAAATATTGTTAATTCGCTTTATTTAGAGCCTGAGCTGCTTTATGAACATAATATACATCTTCAAGAGAAATACAATAAAATAAAAGAGAAAGAGGCAAGGGCAGAGAATTATTATACGGATGATGCTGACGTTATACTTGTTTCTTACGGTACTATGTCTAGGGTTGTGAGGGGTGTTGTTGATACATTCAGAGCTGAGGGCAAAAAAGTAGGTATGATTCGTCCGCAGACTTTATGGCCTTTCCCTGTAAAAGCTTTTAATAATCCTAATTGTAAATTATATGTTTCTATAGAGATGAGTATGGGTCAGATGATTGATGATATTAAGCTTGCTATTGAATGCAAAGTACCTGTTAAGTTTTTTGGTAAGGCTGGCGGATTGGTTCCTGCAGCTTATGAGATAATAGAGCATGTTAGAGAGTTTGCAGGAGGTATTTTATGATAGTATTTGAAAAATCTAAAGGGCTTACTGAGGGTAAAACTCATTATTGTCCTGGTTGTATGCATGGGGTATCACAAAGAATAATTGCAGAATGTTTAGAGGAGCTTCAAGTATTAGACAGAGCAGTAGGTATAGCTTCTGTAGGATGCAGTGTACTTGCTTATAAATATTTTAATTGCGATATGCAGCAGGCGGCACATGGAAGGGCTCCAGCCGTTGCTACTGGAGTAAAGAGGGCGGTTCCAGACAGCGTGGTGTTTACGCTTCAAGGCGATGGAGATTTGGCTGCTATTGGAACTGCCGAGATAATTCATGCTGCAGCACGCGGTGAAAACATTACTGTTATTTTCTTAAATAATGCTATTTATGGCATGACTGGCGGACAAATGGCTCCTACAACTCTTGAAGGTCAAAAGACTACTACCACTCAGGCAGGAAGAGATTTTCACAGAGCTGGCAAGCCTATAAGAGTTTGCGAGATGCTTGCTACAATTGAGGGGGCTACTTTTGTTGAGAGGGTTGCTTTAGACAGTCCTGCAAATATTAGAAAGGCTAAAATGGCTACTAAAAAGGCTTTTGAAAATCAGATTGCGGGAAAGGGTTTTTCTATAGTAGAAATGCTTACAAGCTGTACCACTAACTGGGGTATATCTCCAACCGAATCGCATAAATGGATAAGAGAATATTTGATTCCGCATTATCCTCTCGGTAATTTTAGGAATGACGGTTAATTAAGGAGGAAATATGAGCACAGAAAGATTAATTATTGCAGGTTTTGGCGGACAGGGTGTTATGTCTATGGGGCAGATGATTGCATATGCGGGCATGATAGAAGATAAGCATGTTACTTGGTGTCCTTCTTATGGGCCTGAAATGAGAGGCGGTACTGCTAATTGTTCGGTGGTTGTGAGCGATGAGCTTGTAGGCTCTCCAATCGTTTCGCATGATGCTACTGCTGCCGTAATAATGAACCTTCCTTCTTTAACTAAATTTGAAAAAGATGTTCTTCCCAATGGCGTGCTTCTTATTAACTCCTCTTTAATAGAAAAAAAGGCGTCAAGAAATGATGTTCGTGTTGCTTATGTGGAGGCTAACAAGATAGCAGGCGATATTGGCAATCCTAAGGCTGCTAATATGGTTATGCTTGGTGCTTTGCTTACGCTTCAAAATATTGTTTCTTTTGACAGCATTCAGCAGGCTTTCTTAAAAGTATTCGGCGAGAGAAAAAAAGAGTTTTTGCCTGGAAATGAAAAGGCTTTGAATGCAGGGAGAGATGCAGTTAAAAATTTAGTTTCTTAAATAAAATATTTTAATTAATTATTTTAATTATTGAAAAAGCTCTGTCATTATTTATGATAGGGCTTTAAATTTGTATTAAAATATCTATATACAAAACTATGTAAAATAATTGACTTTTTAATTATTTTATATACAATTTGTAATTAAATATGATTTCAATTATTTAATTATGGAGAATTAAAAATGAAAAAAAATATATTAATGATTACATTATTTATAATGACTATAAGTACAACACTTATGGCTAAAAGCGGTGCTGGTGTTGATATAACAGTACCTCTTGGTGCGGGTATTGGATTTTTCTTTGAAGATGGTAAAAAAAGCGAAACACTTAAACCAAATGCTGGTTTCGAGGGCGGAGTTTATTTAAGACCTAATTATTATTTTGATTTAGCAGTACTTTCTTTAGGTATATCATTAGATTTAGGCTATCAGAGAGATGTTTTTTCTTATAAATCTGATATAAATACTGAGTATTTAAGTTTTGACAGTTTAAGTATAGGTTTAATGCCAAAAATAGACGTGTTATTTTTATCTGTAGGTCTTGGTGCAGGTATAAAATTCCCTCTTGGCGGAGCAAGTTATTCAAAAGAAAATAACGGCGGAGAGCAAAGTCATACATACAATTTAAAACAATTACAAGAGCAATTTGATAATTTATACATACCATATATTAAAATGAGTTTGGATTTTCTTTTATTATATAACTTTACTTTGGGTGTTTATGTTTCTTATGATTTTGTGGCTATGCAATATAAAAATATAACACCAAAAACTACATTTGGGGCATTAGATGTAGGCGGACAAGTGGGTGTAAGATTTTAATTAATATATGATTAAATAATTAAGAAGCTTTGATTATTTTTCAAGGCTTCTTTTTTTAAATTTTTTTATTGTTTTAAAAAAATCAATTTTCTTTTCTAAACCTCGATGAAGTAACATCAAATTTATTTAGCCTTACCATACAAATTGATAATATTACAGCAAGTAAAACTGCAAGTGATATAGAATAGTAGGCGAGAGAAACTTTTTTGTCATTTTTTATAATATTTATCTGTTCAGATTTTGAGTTAATATTTTCATCTATTGCACTCGCCTCTGCTATATTTCCGCTTTCCATCAAACTTCCCCTTTGAAGACGCAAATTATCAATGTCTTTTATAATACTCTCTATCATCTTTTCTTTTTTTATTTTATTATAAAAATCAAATCCCCATATTCCTAAACTAATAAGAGAAAATATTGCTGTTATTATTATCAATACAAATATAGCAAATTTTCTTTTTTTAATGCTTATATTAGAAATATTAACAGATTTTATTTTTATATCATTTATATGATTTATTAAATCCTCAGAATCTGGATATAGAAGTTTTGATTCCTCTATACAAGATAAAAGATTAAGCATAGCCTTATATCTTTCTGTTCTTTGGAAGTTTAAATAATATTTATCTATATCTTTCATTTTTTCTTCAGGACTGCTTACATGCTTATTAGTTTTATTTGAATGAATATTTAAAAGATATGTTTTATTTTTTTTCTTTTCGGGGTTATTTTTTATATTTTTATTTGTCTCTTTTTTAATTTCTTTATTATCTTCTTCTTTTTCAACTTCATCATCATCTACTAATGATATTTTTTTGTGTTTTTCATTTTCATCAATATCGTCTTTTGACAACTTCCTGATTCCTCCCAAAGTGCTTGATTGACTGACAGTATTTCCATCTCTATCTTTAACTTGCACTCTGATTCCGAATTTATCTCTAAACATAGCCTCTAAAGTTTCAACACTGGTATCTTTATCTATAGTAATAGAAGCTTTTTGATTTTTTCTTGGGTCAGCTATTTCAAATAATTTTATATCATTGGATTTTTTAGCTCCTTTGTATATACCTAAGTTAATCCCAAATTCTCTGTCGAAAGAATCTAAGAGATTAGAAACGGACATGTCTAAAGTTATTTTCATAAAGACCTCTATATATTATTCAATAATTATTATAATTAATATCGAAATTATAATAAATAAAACGCAAAAAATAATAAAAAGAAAAATAAATAATTTAAAATTAATGAACATTTTAATTGAAAAAAAAATGATGATAGTATATCATTAATATAATTCAAAATATCATTTAATAATTTTCTGTTATCGAAGTTTATTAAAATAAAAGCGTCATTGGAGGGATTATGGCTGTATCTAAAAAAAATACTAAAGATTCATCTAAGAAGGTTTCTAAAACTGTAAAAAGGGTAGTTTCAGAGAAAAAAGCTATTTCTAAGAAGGTTTCTTCTGCTGTAAAGAAAACTGCTAAAAAAATCGAGAAAAAAGTTGCTGCTCCTAAATATTATGTATCAGAAGTTCCGCTTAAGAGTGCTGATAAAGAGATATTTAGTGCTATGAAAAATGAGTATAAGAGAGAGATAAACGGACTTGAACTTATTGCGAGTGAGAATATAGTTTCTCGTGCGGTTATGGAAGCACAGGGTTCTATATTTACAAATAAATATGCTGAGGGGTATCCTTCTAAGAGATATTACGGCGGATGCAGTGAAGTTGATGTTGTTGAGAATTTAGCAAGAGAAAGAGCAAAAAAATTATTTAAAGCTCCATTTATAAATGTACAGCCGCATTCTGGTTCGCAGGCTAATATGGGTGTTTATATGGCAATACTTCAGCCGGGGGACACTTGCTTAGGATTATCACTCGATTCAGGCGGACACTTAACTCATGGTAAGAATGTTAATTTCTCTGGTAAAATCTATAACTTCGAGCATTATAATGTGAGAAAAGATACTATGCAAATAGATTATGATGAAGTAAGAGATATAGCTAAAAGAATTAAGCCTAAATTGATAGTAACAGGCGGAAGTGCTTATCCTAGACAAATAGATTTTAAAAAGTTTAGAGAAATTGCAGATGAGGTAGGAGCTTATTTAATGGTTGATATGGCTCATATATCTGGATTAGTTGCTACTGGGCTTCATCCAAGTCCTGTTCCATATGCTCATTTTGTTACTGGTACTACTCATAAAACTTTAAGAGGCCCTCGCGGCGGTTATATTATCTCTACGGAAGAGGATTTGGCTAAAAAAATAGATAAAACTATATTCCCTGGTATACAAGGCGGACCTTTAATGCATGTTATAGCTGCTAAGGCTGTATGTTTTAAAGAGGCTCTTGACCCTAAATTTGTTAAATATCAAGAGCAGGTGTTAAAAAATGCCGATGCTATGGCTAGTATGTTTCTTTCTAAAGGTTATGAACTTATTTCTGGAGGAACAGATACTCATTTAATATTAGTTGATGTGAAAAAATCTAAAGGCATTACAGGACAGCTCGCAGAAACTGTTTTGGATAAGGCACATATCACTATCAATAAAAATGGAATACCTTATGATACAGAATCTCCTATGGTTACTAGCGGTATTAGACTTGGAACTCCTGCAATTACTACAAGAGGTTTCAAAGAAAAAGATGTTATGGAGCTTACTCAATATATTGATGAAGTATTAACTAAACCTAATGATGAAAAAGTAATTGCTTCTGTTGCTAAAAAAGTTTTAAATTTATGCAAGAAATTCCCTATGTATAAGTTTATAGGCGATATGTAATTTAATAATAATATATATTAAAAAGGGAAACTAAATCAGTTTCCCTTTTTTTTATTGTTTTAAACATTTAAATAATTAAGAGCTTCATCTATTCTGTCTACAACAATATCAGCCCCATGTTTTAATAATATCTCTCTTTGATAAGTATTTGTAATTGCTACTATCTTCATTCCAGCTTTTTTAGCTCCCTCAATCCCAACTAAGCTGTCTTCAAAAACAATAACATCATCTTTTGTTATATTATTATTTCTTTTTTTTAATATTTCAAAAGCATTCAAAAATAAATCAGGCTCTGGTTTTGCTTTTAAATTTTCATTATAGCAAGAATATCCTACAATATATTTCGCTATAGATTTTTTTTCAGACATCCTTCTAACATAATTTATATTACTGTTTGATGCTATAACTATATCTATGTTTTTAAATTTTTCTAATATTTCAATAGCACCATCAAATGTTTCTAAATCTGTTTCTATAATTTTGTGGAAATATGTTTCTGCTTCTTCAAAGAAATTATCTGGTATTATATAGTTTTTTTCTATTAACATTTTTTTTATATCATTAGTTTGAGAACCAGCCATAGCTGAAAAATCTACATCTGTGAGTTTATTCATTGTTTGTGCGGTATATGTTAATGCTTTTGTATATATACTTTCACTGTCAACTAATGTGCCGTCAAAGTCGAAGATTGCTGCTTTTATTTTTTGATTCATTTTGTTTCCTTTCTTGAGATAATTTTATTGATGATGCTATATTTTATATTTAATTATTAGTTACATCAATAGTTTTTTATGCTGTTAGGTAAAATTATATTAATTGTAAATAAATTGTATATATGCTATAATTTTAAAAAGTAGTAGTTTATGAAAAATATAATAATCTGTAATTAATAAAAGGAGTATTAAAATTATGGGATTAAAAGTTATAGTTACTAAAGATGCTAATGGAGTAGGAAAAAAAACAGCTAATGAGATTATTAATGTAATAAAGGTAAAAAAAGATGCTGTTTTAGGTCTTGCTACAGGAGGCACAGCTGAGGCAGTTTATCCGCATTTAATTAAGGCTTATGAAAAAAAAGAAATTGATTTTAAAAATGTAAAATCTGTAAACTTAGATGAATATAAAGGTTTAGATGCTAAAAATGAACAAAGTTATAGATATTTTATGAACAAAAATTTATTTGATCATATCAATATAGATAAAAAAAATACTTTCGTTCCTAAGGGAATAGGCGATAAAGAGAAAATTTTAAAAGAGTTTAATGATAAAATAGAGAAGCTTCCAAGAGATATTCAATTATTAGGGGTTGGTCCTAATGGTCATATTGCTTTTAATGAACCTGATGAGGCTTTGCATGCCGATGCTTTATGTGTAAAACTTGATGAAAAAACTATTCAAGCGAATGCAAGATTTTTTGCTTCAGAGAAAGATGTTCCGAGAGAAGCTTTTAGTATGGGTATGGGCGGTATTTTAAAGGCTAAAAAGATAGTAATAGCTGCTATTGGTAAGGGTAAGGCTTCGGCAATGAAAGAACTTTTAAATCATGATAAAGTTATGACTAACTGCCCTGTTACTTTCCTTAAACTTCATAATGATGTAGTAGTTGTTATAGATGAAGAATTGGCTGATGCTGTAGGATATAAGAAAAAAGTATCTAAGAAAAAATAATATAATAAAACAATATTTATAGGCAATGGGGTTTTTTATTAATCTCATTGCTTTTTATTTTATAGAAATATATATAATTAATATTTATATATATAGTGGGGATTGTTATTAGAGTCTAAAGATTCTTCTGAATTAATATTAAAGGCCTCATTACAGTCTTTTATTGATTTTTCAAAATATTTTTTATCTTTAGTGTATTTATATTTATCAAAATAAAGAATACTTCTATTATTTAATGCATATACATTGTGATGATCCATTTCAATTAATTCATTATAATCTTTTAATGCTTCATCAAAAGAATCGGCATTTGCTGTAATTTTGTAGTTTAGCAAATTTAATGTTGCTCTATTATGTATAATATCAAAATCTCCCTTATATGACGAAATAGTGTTATTAAAAATATTTAGAGCTGTATTATAATCACTGTTATTATTATCTTTACCATATCTTGTTGAATATAGTATAGCTTTATTATTTAGGATATCTTTATTTTTATTATATATAGAAATAGCAGATTCATAAAATTTATCAGCTTTTATAAAATAAGTATTATTTCCATTTTTATTATATATTTTGGTATAAAGTATTCCAGCACCGTTTAATGCCAAGTAGTTTCTGTTATCTATTTGAAATATTTTTTCAAGTATTTCCATAGCATTATCTTCTTTGGCATTTTTTATTTCTTCTACAAGGATATTATACATATTTTTTATTTCAATTTCTTTTTTATCTATTTCATTAGAGATAATTATATTAGGTTTTTCTTCTTTTTTTTCATTTTCTTCTTTTACTATTTTTTTTGTGGTTTGTATATTATTATTTTCTTTATCGTGACTGCTAAGTAAATTGATAATAAGTCCTGAGATAAATGCAAATATTGCTAAAAATAATAGAACATAAGTTGTATTTCGAGTTTTTAATTGTATTATATCATTAATAGAAGATTTTAAATTGTTAAAATTAGAAGAAGATATCAAATATGTATTTTCTTTTATAAAATTATTTAATTCATTTATTTTATTTTGATTGGTTTCATTTATCAATTGTTCTTTAAAATATAAAGATAATATTTTTATATACTGATTTTTCATTTCCTCTGCTAAAATATTGCTGGAATTATCTATTTCCTTTTTTATATTATTGCTTGTTCCTATAGTATAAACATTGTATGCTATTGTTAATGTTAAAAATATAAGAGGAAATATTACAAGTATAATAAAAATATTATTCTTTTTCATTTTTTATATTATTCTTTTAATTATGCTTTTTTCCCTTTCATAAATAATATTAAGAGGCCGCTTGCAATAAAGTTACTTGCATAAGTACCTATCACTACACCGCAAAAGAATGTAAAAGCAAAATCATAAAGTATAAATCCGCCCCATATCATTA
>CAKVCJ010000033.1 GCA_934725655.1 uncultured Brachyspira sp. | reverse complement strand
ACACAAAGAGTAAGAGGAATATCTTTAATAATATTAAAAGATTTCGTAAAAGAAAAATTTGGAGAAGATGGTTATCAGAAATGGCTTACTGCTATGGAACCCGCTTCCTCATTAATATTTAAAAACGATATATCTATAAAAGAATGGTATCCTTTTATGGCTGGCTTCCACAACCCTCATAAACTTGTATGTGATTTATTTTATGATGGAGATAAGGCTGGTATAAGAGATATTGCTGAATACCATTATAACAGGCTTATACCAAGATATTTTAATATAATATTGCTATTTGTACCAAGATATTTTATCTTGCGTTATGTAGCTGAGGTAATATTTAAAGAGATACATGACCCTGTTAGAATTGAAGTTATTAAAAGCAGAAAAAGATTATTGGTAGCTCATATGAAAAACTTTACAGGAAATCCTGAGATATTAGAATTATCTTTAATGGCTTGGTCTTCTTTGCTATTGGGTTCTATTACGCATGTTAAATCTTCTTTAGAAATAACCAAATCTATTAAAGATGGAGAGCTTTATACTGAATTTGTTTTGAAATGGTAAAATATCTATTAAGCTGATAAATTATTTTGATATTTTTTACATTATAAACTATAATATATACAAAAAAAATTAGGAAATTATGAAAGTGACTAAAAGTAATTCGTATACTTATGGAATAATTATATTAAGCATTTCTGCTGCTATGCTTTTAACTTTAGCTTTTCCTCCGCTTAATTTCTTCCCTGTAGCTTTTATAGCATTATTTCCTTTAAATATCATTATATACAAAGCTGATAAGATTAGATATTATGTACTCTCTTCTTTTTTATTTGTGATAGTATTTTTTGGATATTTGCTCGTATGGGTGGCAGCGTTTATGCTTAAAGAGACGGAGGCTGCTGTTTCTTTTTTAGCTTTATTTACAATATTATTTTTGCTTACGCTGTTATTTTATTTCCCTGCTATGATAGTAAGCGGTTATCTTTCTAAAGCTTTTCCTAATATCAGATTTTTAATAGTGCCTGCAGTTTTCACTGTTATGGAATATATGAGAAATGTTGGGTATTTGGGTTTTCCTTGGGGAATTATAGGATATTCTCAGTGGAATTTTATTCCATTCATACAAATAGCCGATACTATAGGAGTGCTTGGAATAAGTTTTTTAGTTTATTTATCTAATGCCGTTATTACGCACTATTTAATATTGTACGTAGAGAAATCTGAAAGTATAAAAAACAATAAAAAAATATCAGACAAAAAGATTTTTATACCAGCTATAGCAACCGCATCAATATTTTTTATTATTTTAATATATGGTTTAATAAAAGTAAATTATATAGAAGCAAAAAGAGTTTCTATGCCTAAAACAAAAATGGCTCTCATACAAAAATCTTTTGACCCTAATATTCCTTGGAACAGCATATATACAGGCGAGCCTTATAAAAGAAACTCTCCCGGCATACAAGGACTTGCAGAGAGGTTTTTATTAAAATCAGAGAAGTTTCAAAGTGAAGAGAAACCAGACGGATATACTCAAAACAGCACTATATCTGTAAAGAGAATATGCAAATTAGCAACCGATGCCGCCTTATCAAAACCTTCTCTAATAGTATATCCAGAATCAGTAACAATGGATTCATACAATTATTATTTATCACGTTATGAAGAGATGTTTAGATACGGTATGGCTTCCAACTCTACATATCCTGCAATTTTTAACACATATCTTTTGTATAGCACAATAAAAGATACGCAAACTCATCACTTGCTCGGTACAACGATTATAGAAGAAAATACAAATGAAAATGCATATAATCCATACAAATACTATAATGGAATAGCATTTATAAATGAACAAGGAAATATTATTGATGACTACAAAAAAATAAAACTTGTTCCAGGCGGAGAAGCTTATCCTTTTCAAAATAGTACTTTCCTTCTAAACACATTCCCTTTCAAAAATATTATAGCCCTCATATATGAACAATTTGACAAAGCAGGCGCAAGCAGATGGGAGATAGGCGATAAAATATCTGTATTCGAGCATCCAAATGGCTACAAATTCTCTGGCATAATATGTTATGAAAGTGCTTTCGGAGATTTTGTAAGGCAGTTTGCTTATGACGGAGCTCAAACTATAGCCGTTATCACAGAAGATGCTTGGTCTTACAGCGACAACTCTTTACTTCAGCATTTCTATATGTCTGTATTTAGAGCTATAGAAAACAGAAGAGATATAGTACATAATGGCAACTCTGGTGTTACTGGACACATATCAAGCAGCGGAAAGATAATATCTACCCTTCCTTTTTGGAAGCCTGATTATATGATTGCTAATGTGGCTTTAAATGATAAGATTACAATATATACCAGATTTGGCGAATGGTTTGTAATATTATGCTTTATTGGAATAATTGCTTTATTTATCATAAAATTAAGCAATACTATCAAAAATACTTATAAAATAATAAAAGATAAAATATATACAAAAATTAAAAAGACTAAAGTACAAAACAATAAAAAAGATTTTAAATATACAGACAATGAAAAACATATTTACGATATAAATACAAAAAAAGAGGAAAACACTCAAAGCATATTCGATCAAAATACTTCAGAAATATTTAATACTTTAAACGAAATTATAGAAGAAGATGAAAAAAATAATAAATAATTTTGGTGTATTATGGGATTATTTATCAATGTATTAATAGCAGAAGATTCCAAAGAGATGTCTGATAATATAAAAAAAATAATTTTAAAAAATCCCGCTGTAAAAACAGCCCATACTGTCAATAATGGTATAGATGCTTATAAAGCTATAATAAATAACAAAATAGACTTTGCATTTGTGGAATTTAATTTGCCTATGATGAGTGCCTCCGAGATTCTCAAACAATTAAAAAATGAGAATATAAATACTAAAATCATAGTATTATCAAACACAAATAAAAATGATGATTTAAACAGAAAATTAATAAACTTAGGAGCATTTAAAATTATAAATAAAAATGCCAAAGCAGAATATATAGAAAAAGAAATATTAAATATACTAACAAATAAAAATATTAAACAAAAAGAAATAAAAATAAATGAAATAGAAATAGATGAAACTATAAATGACAATTTTTTTAAAAAGAACAGCATACAAAAAAACACAATAAATACTTTTCCATATCATATAAATAGAGTTAATGATGTAATAGATAAAATAAAATACACTGATTTTAAAAATCCGAAGCTCATAGCAATAGGAATATCTACAGGAGGGCCAAAAGCATTAAGAATATTAATACCCTCTATACCAAAAAACTTCCCAATACCAATACTTATAGCCCAGCATATACCGAAAGATTTTTCATCTTCTTTAGCTAAAGGTTTAAACGATGTATCACAAATTACAGTTAAAGAAGCAGAGGATAATGAAGAAATAAAAGCCGGCTTTGCCTATATTTGCCCAGGTGAAAACAATATGGGTATATATGTAGACAATAATAATAATATAAAAATAAAACTGCATCCTGATTTAAAATTAGACTTACCTTATATGCCGTCGGTTAATTATTTATTTAACACAATTAATGATAATCTAAAAAATCAAGCTATAGCAATTATAATGACAGGAATGGGTAATGACGGCACTGAAGGAATGATTAATTTATACAATAATAAAAACCTCACCATTGCACAAGATAAAACTACAAGCACTATATTTGGAATGCCAAAAAGTGCTATAGAAAATAATGCTGTTCATTTTATAATATCGCTTTATGATATGGCAGATTTCTTAGTAAAATATACAAAAACAAAATTAAAAGGACTATATTAAAATGAATAAAAAATTCTTATTAATTATAATAATTATTTTGATGCTTGCATCCTGCAAAAAAGAATATAAAGCCGATTCTGAATATGGTGCTTATATGTTTGAAAAGTATATATCAACATTAATATCTGCAAAAGATACTTTAGAGTTTACTTCAAACATTGTTACTAATTTAGATGAAAATACTATAACAAAAATAAATGAGATGTATGTATTATATGAGCTTACAACAGCAGATATTATAGAATCTATAAAAAACAGAGCTTCTATATACCAGAGAATATTTTCAGATGATGAAGAAGCACTTTGTAATTATCTTCCCAAAGAAGGAGGATATTATGATGTGGCTATCACATACAGAGAATATAATGATATAAAAATAGCTCAGATAGAATATCCTTCATTTAATAAAATTTCTAAAAACTCTATTGAGATTGTAGGAATATATTTAAATGATAAATGGAATATTTTAACTATTAACTTTTTTAATTAAAAAATAAATATTTAATGATAACAAAGGATAACAAATGAAAAAAATCATTTTAATAATAATAAGTTTATTTACTATATCTTGTCTTGATGATATTAATACTATTAAAAAAGAGAGTTTATTTTCTTTTTATACAGAAATGAAAAATGAAATAATAAATGACAATATAAAATGGATAGAAAAAAATTCCAATATAGAAAATATCTCTTCATTAGAAGACATAATATTGAACAATAATGATTCTATTAAAAATATGCTTTCATCAAAAGACGGAGAATATTCTTCTACAATAAATTACATAACCGCCGAAGCTAATCAAAATGACAGAGGAAGTTATATTATAAGAAACACCAAATTAAGCCCTACTTATTATTATATAACATTAGTATATGAATCTTCTAAATGGAAAATAGAGAGTATAGATAAATTGCCTTTAAATAATTAACTTTTTATTTCTGATATTTTAACTTCTTTTACTTCTTCAGTATTAGAAACTTTTTTTAGAGTCATTTTTTCTCTATCAAACTCAGCAATATAATAATTATTTCTTAAAGATAAAACTATATTTTTAGCGCCGCTAATTCCATTATTTTTTTTATAAGAATCTATCATAATTTGTAGAAGAGAGATAGTTGAAGGGAAACCAATATAGGCTATTGCTACACCCAAAGAAGGAATCGTAGCTAATGATGAAACCAATACACTTTTGCCTTTGCTTAAAGTTTTAGAAGATATAATTGCTGTTACAGCCACTACAACTCCGCCAATAAGTAAGCCCCAAGCTATTTTACCTGTATTTTTAATATTAGATATTTTTTTGCCCAAAGAGGACTCTATATATATAATATCTTCATCTTGCATAATAGCATCAACTATATCACTTTCATTTTTGCATATAATAACTTCATCTTTATTCATAATTTACTCCTATTTTATTATATAATAATTTTATTAATAAACAAGATTATGAATATTTTTTTTATTTAAATATCAATTTGATTTTTGATAAAAAAAAGATTATTATATAAATATAAACTTTTATGAGGATTAATTTTTATGTATAAGATATCACAATTAGAAGAACTATTAAAAAACAATAAGCTTGAAGAGCAATTTTCCAATATATATGGTGCTGATGAGAATACTATTAAGGAGGCTTATATAAGAGTAACTTCAGCATTGAATCATTTTAAAAATATAGATAGTAATCAAGACATTCATATATTCAGTGCTTCTGGAAGAACGGAATTATCAGGAAATCATACTGACCATAATAACGGATGCGTATTAGCTGCTTCTATTAATTTAGATAAATTGGCTGTGGTATCAAAAAGAAACGATGAAAAAATAGTCATTTACACAGACTATTCTGATAACCCTAACTATATAAATATAAATGAATTAAATATAAATAAGAATGAATACGGCAAATCAAGTGCTTTAATTAGAGGGGTATGTGCACGCATAAAAGAATTAGGATATAAATTAGGAGGCTTCACTGCTTCTATTTCAAATAAAGTTTTAATAGGAAGCGGACTTAGTTCTTCTGCAAGTTTTGAATCTTTGGTAGGAGAGATAATAAATGCTCTTTATAATGAGGAGCAAATATCAAAAGTAGATATTGCTAAAATAGGACAATTTGCTGAAAATAAATATTTTGGAAAACCTTGCGGACTTATGGATCAGATGGGTTGTTCTATCGGCGGTATTATGGCTATAGATTTTGAAGATAATAATAATCCTAAGTTAGATAAAGTGGAGTATGATTTTGAGAAAGTTGGATATGCACTTATGATAGTGGATGCTAAGGTGGATCATAGTTCGCTTACTAATGAATATGCTGCCATAAGAGAAGAGATGAATTTAGTTGCAAGATATTTTTCTAAAGAGGTATGCCGAGATATCACAAAAAAACAATTATTAGAAAATGCCTCAAATATAAGAAAAGAGATTGGAGACAGGGCATTTTTAAGAGCTTATCATTTTATCACAGAAAATGAGAGAGTAGTAAATCAAATAAATGCTCTTAAAGAGAACAACATAAAAGAATATATTAATCTTATGAATGAATCAGGACTTTCTAGTTTTATGTATCTTCAAAACTGTTATTCTGTTACAAGTACAAAAGATATGGGGGTTGCTTTAGCTATTGCTATGACAAAAGATTTCCTACAAGGCGATGGTGCGGTAAGGGTACATGGCGGAGGTTTTGCGGGTACTATTCAGGCTTTAATACCATTAGATAAAGTAAAAGAATATTCAGATTTCATGAATGCTGTATTCGGAAAGGGGGCTGCTATGAAAATTAGAATAAGACAAAGCCCTGTTTGTGAAATTTAATGATAATAAAAAACTATCTTTAATTTTTATTTTAATATATAATCTCTTAATCTATTTTTGAATTTATTGAGAATGAGAGGATTAAATTATTAATGAAAGCTTATATAAAAAATTTGTCTTCATATTTGCCGGAAAACATATTAACCAATTATGATTTAGAAAAGACATTAGATACAAATAATGACTGGATAGTAAGCAGGACTGGCATAGAAGAAAGGAGAATAGCAGACAAAAATGAAAGTTCTGCTAATATGGCTATAAAAGCCGTAAAAAAACTAATAGAAAAAAAAGAGAAAATAAATGATGCCGATGCTGTAATAGTTGCTACTTCTACAAAATCATATACATTCCCTTCCACAGCGGGGCTTATACAAAAAGAATTTAATATAAAAAACTCATGTCTTTCTTTTGATATATCTGCTGCTTGCTCAGGATATATATATGCACTCAATACTGCTGCTTCGCTTATAGAGAGCGGAGAATGTAAGAAAGTATTAATTGTAGCGGCAGAGAAATGCAGTGATATAGTAAATTGGGAAGACAGGTCTACTGCGATACTTTTTGGAGACGGAGTTAGTGCTGCATTAATAGAGGCTAAAGAGAAAGATGATGATAGCGGAGTGATAATAGCTACAGATATAGGAAGCGAGCCTAATGATGAGATATTAATAGTTAAAGGCGGCGGAAGTGCTGAGCCTATCACAGAAAAAAATATTGATGAAAAACTTAATAGCATAACTATGGAAGGGACAGAAGTTTTCAAAAAGGCTGTTACTACTTTTGATGAAACTATAAGAAAAACTGTAAAAAGTGCCAATTTAGAATTGACTGATTTAAATTTAATAATTACGCATCAGGCTAATACGAGAATAATGAATGCTGTTGCTAAAAAGTTAGGTTTTGATGATAGTAAGTTTTATATTAATATACAGAAATACGGCAACACATCTGCTGCGAGTGTAGGCATAGCATTTACAGAGGCTTTTGAAAAGAATGCTATAAAAAAAGGAGATTATGTGTTGCTTACTGCTTTTGGTGCTGGGCTTACTTGGGGTTCTACTTTGATAAAATTTTAAAAAGTGAATTGTTATGATGACTTTATACGAATATTTAAATAATGGATTTGGAAAGGAAGAAGATTTAAATTGTGCAGAAAAGATGCTTTATGGGGCTAATACAGTTTATAATTTAGGTATAGATAGAAGCGATTTAAAGCTTGCTGCTGGTTTTGGCGGCGGTATGGGTTTAGGACTTACCTGCGGTATTATAACTGGTGCTATTATGGCTTTTTCTAAGGCTTTTATTATAGAGAGGGGGCATGAAAGCACTTTTTTAAAAGAGTTAGAATCTGAGTTTGTCAGCAGGTTTAAAGAATTAACTTTACATACAGATTGTACGCCTTTAAAAGAAGAGTATAGAGACCCTGTATACGGCTGCGATTATATTATATTTGAAGCGGCAAAAATATTTGACGATATAATGCAGAGATATTACAAAAAAGATTAGGGCTTTATTATATAGCTAAACGGCTATATTTTCTAAATTTCTATATTTTAGATATATATTATCAACTTTTTTGTCGCTCAAAAAAGTTGCAAAAAACGCAAGTGTTATAGCTTTATATATAAAAAATACATATAGAATACAATATCATTAATTTGATTTAAAAATGCAGTTCTTCGCGAAGCGTATCCGAAGGATATAAGGTTCTTTTATACCAATAAAAGAACTGGGTGTGTGTGGGCAAAGCCGCCACAAATAAAAATTTAGTATATTAAAAAAATTAGAGTTTTATATTTATGGATAATAATAAACAAAATGAGTTACTTAACGGATTAAACGAAAATCAAAGAGAAGGTGTGCTTCATATAGAGAGTCCTCTTCTTCTCTTGGCTGGTGCTGGAAGCGGTAAGACTTTAGTTATTACCAAAAAAATAGCGTACCTTATAACAGAAAAACATATAAAGCCTGAAAATATAATGGCTGTAACTTTTACAAACAAGGCAGCCAATGAAATGAAAGAAAGAGTATGTTCTATGCTTCCAGAAATAAAACTATTTAGGCTGTTTATAAGAACATTTCACTCTGCATGTTTGAGAATATTAAAAGATAATGCTCGATGTTTAAATTATAGAGAAGACTTTCTTATTTTGGACGAGGGCGACAGATTAAGCGTTATAAAAAAAATAATGAAAGAAGAAAACACTCCAAAATCTATAAAACCAAAAGATGTTTCAAGATATATATCTGCTATAAAAAATGAAATGAGATATGATATTGGTTTTGAAGAGGAGTATTATAAAAAAGTATATGATAAATACACAGAGTATGAAGTTAAAGAAAATGTGATGGACTTTGACGATTTAATACTCAACACCATAAAACTATTTGAAAAAGAAAAAAATATACTTGAGTCTTATCAAAAGAGATTTAAATATATTTTAGTTGATGAGTTTCAAGATACAAATTTGCAGCAATACAAATTAATAAAAATGCTTACTCAAAAAAATAATAACAAAGAAACAGATAATCAATTAACTGTTGTAGGAGATGATGACCAGAGTATATACGCTTTTAGGGGGGCAAATGTATCTAATATATTAAACTTTGAAAATGATTTTGAAAACACTAAAATAATTCGCCTTGAAGAAAATTATAGATGCCCTAAGAATGTAGTTGAAGTGGCTTTGAATGTAATAAAAAATAATAGCCATAGACATACAAAAAATGTTTTCTCAAACAAAAAAAGCGATTATAAAATAGAAAATTGGATATGCTATACAGATTATGAAGAGGCAAAATCGGTTGCTAATGAAATAGAGTTATTGTTTGATGAAGGTTTTGAAGCAAAAGATATAGTTATTTTATTTAGAACCAACAGTCAATCAAGAGCATACGAAAAAGAACTTATGGCTCATTCTATTAATTATAAAATAGTAGGAGGCGTTGGGTTTTATGAGAGGGCAGAGATTAAAGACAGCATTTCTTTTTTAAGACTTCTTACAGGATTTAATGATAACTTTAGCATAAGAAGAACTATAAACACTCCAACAAGAGGAATAGGTGAAAAAACTTTTGCTCAGTTTGAAGCATTCGCAGACAAAAAAAATCTCACACTCTATGATGCAATAGACATTATCGAAGAATCTAATATTTCAAAAAAAGCTATCAACAGCATTAAAGAATATAAAAATATATTAGAGAAATATTCAAAAAAAATAAATGAAGACTCTAAACATATAGAGAGAGTATTCTTTGAGTTTCTAAAGGAAATAGATTATTTTTCAATATTTAAAAGCGACGGCAATATAAGAATAGCAACAGCAGAAGATAATATAAAAGAGCTTTTTAATGCATACTACAGTTATTTAAATTACAATTATGAAAACCCAGAAAGCAGTTTAAATATAAGAGGATTTTTAGAAGAGACAACACTATACAAAGACAATAGCAGCGAAGATAAAGAAGATGCAATAACTCTCATGACAGTACACAATGCAAAAGGCTTAGAGTTTGAAGTAGTATTTATTACAGGCCTCGAGCATGGAGTTTTTCCTCATTATTTTTCACTAGAAGAAGAAAACGGCATAGAAGAAGAGAGAAGACTTTTTTATGTAGCAATTACAAGAGCTAAACAAAAACTATACCTCACATACGCAAAAAGAAGAAGAATAAGCTCAGGCACTATGGAACAAGCTCCTTCATCATTTTTAATGGAGATACCAAAATCTTTATTATATATAAAAGAAAAGGCTAATAGCTATTATATAGAAATAGATGAAGATGCATTCGATTATTAATGATGCTCATGATGATGACATTCTTTGCCATGGCAGCACTCTTCATCATGATGATGACTGCAATCTTCGCTATGATGATGCTCTTTATGATTATCATCTTCTTTTCTTTTTATGTTCTCTCTATAAATAGGCTGAAATATTTCTCTAAGTAAAGCCCTATTTAAATCTTTTCCTATAAACACTATTTCAAGCTCATCATCTTCATTAGCTCCCGTAATAGCATATCTATCCCCCACAACATCATACCTCAAAACCGGCTCACCGCACTTTATAAAACCCTTAGAGCGAGCAACATATCCAAACCTTCCATGTATAATGTCTTCAATAAGAACTATAAACTCTCCCTCACTTCCTACACTGCAGCCTTTCATGCTTATAGAATCAGGCATATACTCTTCAGCATTTTTATTTAAAGATTCCTTTAGAGCATATTTCTCATCTAAAAAGTTTTTTAATATACCCTCCCAAAAATCTTTATCCTTATTAGAATAATGCTCAGAAATTATATCAATATCTCTATCATTTTTATCTAATATG
>CAKVCJ010000032.1 GCA_934725655.1 uncultured Brachyspira sp. | reverse complement strand
CTGTGATAGTGCTTCCTGCCATTTTTAAATTATCATATACAGTGCCTTCAAATAAATAACTGTTATGATCAACTACTGCTATTTTTTTATATAAATCATCTTTGTCTATTGTAGAGAGTTCAATATCACCTATCTTTATAGAGCCTTTATAATTTTCGTTTTTTAATGATATGAGTCCTGCAATGGTGCTTTTTCCAGAACCAGAAACTCCTACTATAGAAACAAATGATTTTTCTTTGATATTGAGGTTTATATTTTTTAATATAGTTTTATCTTCGTTGTATGAAAAACTTACATTGTTAAAAATAATCTCTTCATTATCTTTGTTTATTTTGTTTACTCTGTTTTTATCTTCAGGCATATCGAGTATTTCAAACATCTTATCGCTTGCAGATATTCCATTCATAGCTATATGGAAAAATGAACCTAAAAGCCTCAAAGGAATAAAAAACTCTGCAGAAAGCATTATTATAGTGAATGTGCCTGCAAGGTTAATATTTCCTTTCATATATTCAAGTATAGATACTATTACACCTAAAGCAGCTCCGCCGTAGGCAATTATATCCATTATAGTTGTGGAGTTTAATTGCATAAATAATAAATTCATTGTAGCTACTCTAAACTTTTCTGCTTCTATATTCATCTCTTCATTTTTCTTTTCATCAGCTTTATATATTTTTAAAGTGGTAAGTCCCTGCACATCTTCTAAAAATATCTCTCCCAAATCACTATAGCTTCCCCAATATTTTTTTAATATCTTTTTAGCAATTTTTACTATAGCAACTATTGATAAAGGTATAAGAGGAACACATATTAAAAGTATAACAGCAGATTTTATACTTATAGTAGAAAGCACACAAAAAAGCACAATAGGAGCTATCATACTATAAAAAAATTGCGGCAAATAACGTCCAAAATAAGTTTCTAATTGATCAACACCTTCCATAGATATTTGAATTATTTCGCTTGTTGAAAATTTTTCTTTATATCTGCTTCCAAGTGTGAGAAGTTTAGCATATATCTTTTCTCTTAAAGTTTGTTTCACCCTTCCAGAAGCATAATAAGACATTTGAGATAATAGAATATTAAATCTAAATCTTAATACTATTATAACCAAAATAGCAATGCATAAGGTTATAATGTCTTCTTTAGTTATATTTTTTTGATATGCTTTTTGTATAATATCAGCCATAAAAAATATTGCTGCTATATTGAGAGCTAAATTGGCAAGCTGTATTATTACATGCCAAGCTATATATTTTTTAGCTTCCCCCATTAAAGCTATAAGCCTTTTATTTATCATAAATTTTCCTTTATATTTTTAATTTATATATGTATTAATAAATACTTCTTTTTATTATTTCTTTTATAACCGAACTGTCATAATCCTCTTTCATCATAGCACTTACTATAAATGAAAATATTATATCTATAAATTTATCTGCCGTAAAACTTTCATTGAATGCATCTTTTCTCACATTCTTATCATTCATAAGATTTTTATACAAACCTTCTCTAATATGAGCTTTTATGTTATTCATCATACTAATACCTTTAGTTTTGTTTTTGCCAAATAATATAGTAGAATGCATTAAGAAAAAATTTGGATATTCTTTATTTCCCTTTTCAATACTCTTAAAAATTATATCTATCGCTTCTATAAAACTATCGCATTGTAAACAGATATTTGACGGATGAAATATATCAAGCCATATGCTTCCTATTATAGATATAGTTAACTCCTCTTTTGAATTAAAATAATTATATATAGAACCAATAGCTATATTACAGCTTTCTGCTATAGTTCTTATATTAATTGAATTAAATCCTTTTCTTTTTATAAGTTCTCTGCTTATATTAAGTATTTGTTCTTTTGAAGTTATATTTTTATTCATAATATTTACTTCCTTATCATCTCTAAACTAATTATTAAAAAATATAGTATCTCACACCTATGCTCATTCTTCCAAACCCAACCATATTTAATTTTTTAGGGTATCCAAGTTTTGCTCCATTATAAATATCATGAAGCCCGCCTCCGAACTCTAATACTATCCCTACATGCTTGCTTACATTTATATTAAACCCAGCACCCCCGCCAACTTCCCAGTAAAAAGGCTCTGCAAATAAAAATTTATGACTCGTATTAGCATTAAATGATATGAATCCAAAACTTGCAAAAGCAAATGCATATCTTGCTATGCTTACTTCTCCTGTATATATGTCTTTGCTTCCAAAAGTAATTTTCTGCATCAAACCTAATTGATACATATCAGGATTATCATCATATATTTTTTAGCCTACTACTGAAGTATAACTTTTCATCTCAAAATTATTATATTTAAATAATTTAAAACCAAATTCTATATTAACACTCGTTTTTATAGTATCAGCACTGCTGTATAACCCTATAGAAAAAAATCTATTATCAATCCCAGATAAAACCCTGTTTTTTTTCTCTTCCTCCTCTGTATATGCAATATCAAAAAAACTCAAAGTTAAAATATTTATTATAGCAATATATCTATATACCTTCATAATGCCGCCTATCTTTTATATCCCTATTCATCAAATTCAATATTTGTATTTTCTTTATATTCTTTTATAGTCTTTATACATACAAAAAAATAAAAATATTTTATTATTAACAATACAATTAATGCAATCCTTGCATGCAAATTATTTACAAATATAAAAGCAATTATAAGCATAATAGTTACAGGTATAAGTATGCTAAGTTTAGATTTTAATGTCATAGCTTTTGATTTAGCAAAACTCTCTAAATGTTTTTTATAAAGTTTAGTAGATATAAACCAATTATGAAACCTTTGAGAGCCTTTAGCAAAAAAGAAAGCAGCAAGCAGAAAAAAAGGTGCGGTTGGAAGTATTGGGAGAGCTACTCCTATAATGCCAAGTCCCATAAACAAAAAAGCTAAAACTATATATAATATTCTCATATAAATAAAGTATTCCTAATATACTATAGTGAACAATGTTCATTATAGAGTGATAATATCTTTTAGTCAATAATGAATATAAACTTTTATAATGTTTTTTTATAATTCAAATTTCTATCCATCGCATATTCTAATAAAAAGCCATTTGCATATATATCTTTACTCATTTTTATGTATTTAATATAATTTTCATCATCTTTTATTTTAAAATAATACTGAGATAACCAAACATAAGATAAATACTTCTGATATTTTTCTTTAGCATTCATTAAAGCTTTATTAAAATATTGAAAAGCTTTTTTGCTGCTTCCTCCAGCTATGGCAGGGGCATGCATATAGCCTATGGCTGTACCGAGAAGAGCAAAGAAATTTTTTTCATCTTTCTCTAATATAGTTTTATATATATCTTTGCTCTTTGAACCAAAAGTAATTTTCTCTGGAACATTGCAGTAATACATTATATAATTCATTAACTCTGATACGCTGATTAAATAATCAATATCATCAGACTTTTCATAATCGTTATTTTTATTAATTGCATCTTTTAAGTAATTATATTTTTCTTTCTCATCTTCTATTGTTTTTGATTGTATTAAAAAATATAAGTTTTGATATGTTTGAGAGAAATTAGTTTCTATATTTTTTATATCATAATCAGATGAATAATAATTATTATAAAAATCATTTATTTCTTTAGAAGTATATGAATAGATATATGAGTGCGATATTGCTAATAATATTATTATATATTTCATAGTTATAAACTCCTATATTTACGGGCATAGATGAACGTTGTTCATTTTATATAAAAAAAATATTTTTGTCAATTAAAATTAATGAATTTTATAGACTAAATATAATTATTAATTTATAATAGTAGGATAATAATTTTAATATAAAGGTTTGCATAATGAAAATACTAATTATAGGTTCTGGCGGAAGGGAACATGCTATAGCATTTAGTTTATTAAAGAATGAAAAGGTAGAGAAGATATATTGCTCTGAGGGGAATGCGGGTACTTTTCGCGAAAATAAATGCGAGAATGTGAAATTAAATGGAATTGATGAGTTTGTTAATTTTGCTAAAGAAAAAAGTATTGATTTAACTATAGTAGGAAGCGAGGAGCTTCTTGTTGCGGGGATAGTAGATATATTTGAAAAGAACAATTTAAAAATATTTGGACCTAATAAGAAAGGGGCTATGCTTGAAGGCTCTAAGGCTTATGCTAAAGAGTTTATGAAAAAACACGGCATTAAAACAGCTGAGTACAAAACATTTAATGATTACAATAAGGCAAAAGAATATTTAGAGGCATCAAATAATTATCCAGTTGTTATAAAGGCGAGCGGGCTTGCTTTGGGTAAGGGCGTAATTATATGTAAAGACATAAATGAAGCTGACAAGGCATTAGAAGATATGATGATAAAGAAAGTATTCGGCGAGGCTTGTAATGAGATAGTAATAGAAGAGTTTTTGGAAGGCTATGAGGCTTCTATTTTATCTATCACAGACGGAAACACTATAATACCTTTTATCTCTGCTAAAGACCATAAAAAGGCATTGGATAATGATGAAGGGCTAAACACTGGAGGAATGGGAGTAATATCACCGAATCCGTATTATACAAAAGAGGCAGAGGCTTTATTTATAAAAGATATTTTAAATCCTACTCTTGAAGGAATGAAAAAAGAGAATATAAGTTTTGCGGGTATAATATTTTTTGGGCTTATGATTACAAAGAAGGGGGTATATTTACTTGAGTATAATGTAAGAATGGGAGACCCAGAGACGCAGGCTGTGCTTATGCTTATGGAGAGCGATTATTTATCTTTAATAGAGAGTGCTATGGATAAAAAATTGAAAGATATAAAAATAAAATGGAAAGATAAATATGCCTGCTGTGTGGTTATGGCTTCCGGCGGATATCCTTCGAGTTATAATAAGGGCTATAAAATTACTGGCATAAACAACATAAACGGCAAATGTTTTATTGCAGGGGCAAAGCTTGATGAAAACAAAGATATTATTACAAGCGGAGGAAGGGTTTTGAATGTTGTTAATATTGCTGATAGTTTAGAAGAGGCAAGAAAACTAACTTATAATGATATTGAAAAAATAGATTTTAAAGACAAATATTTTAGAAAGGATATTGGTTTAATTAAGCAGTAAAAATTAATTAAAATTATTAGTATCAAAATAAATTCTTGTTTGATAGTTTATATTATTAAACAAGCACTTTAACTAAACCACAAAATAACTTTCTTTTAATTAAAGATTAATCATTAAAAAACCTCATGCTTTTTTAAGTATGAGGTTTTTTAATATTATTTATATATTATTTTAATTTCTTGATTATCTCTTTAGCGAAATAAGGCAAATCATCTGGACATCTTGAAGTGATAATATTTCCGCATACCACTACTCTTTCATCTTTATAATTAGCTTTAGCATTCATTAAATCATCTTTTATGCCTATATAGCAAGTGGCATCTTTTCCTTCCAATACTTTTGCTGATATTAAAGTCTGCTGTCCATGACAAATAGCTCCTATAGTGAGGTTATTATCAACGAAATATTTAATTATTTTTTTTACATTTTCATTTCCTCTTATAGCTTCAGGTGCTCTGCCTCCGGGTATTATTAATGCCTTATAATTTGAAGGCTCTACTTCTGAAAAATCTAATTTTGCTTCAACTTTGAAAAAATATTCTCCTTTAATTTCTCCCTTGTTTAGAGCTGCTATATCAACTTCTATGCCTTCTTCTACTAATCTGAAATAGGGATAAAATAATTCTGAATCTTCAAAGTAATTATCTGTAATAATTAATGCTTTCATTTGTGTATTTCCTTTATTATAATAATTTTTAGTATTATATAATAATATAATATTTTTTCATCTTTTCTAATGAATAAACTGGATAAATTCTTTTGAAAGCAGAATAATTAAATTTATGTATATTTTGATATTCTATAAAAATACTATATATTCATATTAATTATTTATTATTATAATATTATAAAATAGACTTGATTTTTATATTATTATAAAGTATAATTAAAATGCTTTTTTAAGCCGAGATGGTGAAATTGGTAGACACGTCAGACTCAAAATCTGATTGGGGCGACTCAGTGAGGGTTCGATTCCCTCTCTCGGTACATTTATTTTCAATTCTTCGGATTATTTTATGAAAGAGAATACTGTTATACTAGTAGATGATGATGGTATTAGCCTTAATAAAATTAAAGCTTCTCTTGAAAGTTTTTCTATTAAAGTCTTAACAGCTGAAAATTTATATGAACTTATGAGTAAAATCTATAAGTATAATATAGAAACTTTAATATTTAATCCTAATTTAGTATGGATTAATGTTATAGAATTTATTACCGAATTAAAAAAAGCTAATAATAATTCAAATTATAAAATCTTTTTTATATCAGAAAATATAGATAAAAACTTTAAAGAAGAAGCTAAAAAATTAGATATTAAATATATAAATCCAAGCTCAAATATAAATAAAATACTTAAAGACATAAACAAATAAAACATTAAATTTCAAATCTAATAAAAAATGTACTTCCTTCTCCAATCATAGAATCTATATCTATTATTCCATTATGTTCATTAATAATCTTTTCTACTATAGAAAGTCCTATTCCTGTACCTTTGTCTTTAGATGTAAAATATGGTTCAAAAATTCTTTTTAAATCTTTTTTTTCTATGCCATTGCCAGTATCAGTAATACTAACAGTAAAAAATTCACGGGAATCTAATACTTCATGATAACTAGATAAATATATTATTGACTCTTTATTATTATTTTCCATAGCTTCTATAGCATTTTTTATTATGTTTCTAAAAGCCATTATTAATTTTTCTCTATCCATTTTAATAAAACAATCGAGCTTAGAAAAAGAAGTTTGAAATTTTATGTTTTGTGTATTTCTAAAAGACTCATAAACCTCTATGAGAACATTATTAATAGATTCTTTTTCATCAGAAAGTTTGATATTAAAGGAGAATTCAGAAAAAGATTTTACTAAAGATAATATAGTATTAGAATTTTTAATAATAACATCCGCATACTTTTTTATCTTATTCAATTCTTCATCTGACATATTGTTCTTTAATTTTTTTTCAATTAATTCAGCATTCATCATAATAGGCATAAGCGGATTTTTTATTTCATGTGCTACTTTAATAGCGGCCTCTTTCCAAGTCTCTAATGATATTCGTATTTTTTCTTTATCCCTATGATACTTTAAAGCCCTAGCCATAACATTAAATCTATATATTAAGTTCCTGAGATCATGAACCCCAGAGAATTTCATCTCAACATTAAAATCTGAATTAATAATAGAGTTAGTAGCATTAAGAAGCAAACTGATAGGTCTGGTTATAAAACTAGAAAATATGATGCCAAAAATTATAGATATAAAAGTGGATATCCCTAATGTGAAAACATATAAAAGTTTTAAAACTATAGAGAACTCTCCTGTAAACATATTGATAGAGTTGTATATCCTAAAAGCATTTAAAGCATTATTTCTAACATTAATATAATTACTAGGCATACTTTCAAAAATAATAGCATAATGATTTACATCTCTTAATGGAACTATAGCATTAATATAAAATAGTCCATTATATTCACTATTTGCAAATGTAATCTTGTCCAAAGAAAATCTGTAATTAATATCGAGTGGAATATAATTTTGAGAATTAAATAAAACAGTACTGTATCCGTAATATGAATTAGATACAAAAATTATATTGGTAAAAATATTATCTCTATATATTATATTGCTTATTTTAGCAGTATCAGACAAATCTATATTATTTAAATAATTTACTGATACATTCGATATGCTATTTAATATACTATCTTGTTTATTGATTATATCATCATTAGATACTTCTATGATATATGAAAGAGAGTCATTAATACTTTTATCAGTAAATAAGTTCAGATTAGATTCTATAATATAATATGACATCTTACTGATAAGCAAACTTGTGATAACAGTCATAAAAGCCATTATCGATACCATAGCAAGCTTAAGATGAGAGCCTTCTTTTTTTTTGAGGGCTTCTAATACAAATTTAATAATAATTAATACACCTACTATAATGCTTGATGACGGTAAGAAAAAAGTAAAAAACATATATAGTAAATTAGTAGTATTAGGCTCATATACAAAACTGCTTATATATATAGAAGCAATTAAATCTAATAATACGAATATAGAAACTATTGATAAATATAAACCGCCGTAACGATTCTTAATCTTTATAAAAAACTCTTTAATTATTCTCATAATACTCTATATTTTTTAATTCCAAAGATAAATCATCCATATTTTTCAGATGTATAGATTTTATACCTATTTTTTGAGCTGCTATAACATTATCCAAATTATCATCTATGAACAAGCATTCTTTTACATTTAATTTATATCTTTTTAGCAGCAATTCATATATTGCTTTAGTTGGTTTTATTATTTTTACATCAGCTGATATTATGCCGCCTGAGCATGTATTATCAAAAAAGTCTGTTTTTTCTCTTATGGCATTAAAAGTTTCTATGGGCATATTAGATAAATAATATATATTATAACCTTTCAATTTGTATTCTTTTAATATTTCTATATTATGATGCATAGACAATACATCAGTTAAATAAGAATCAAATATTTGCTTTAATATGAATTTATATTTTGGGCAAGCATTCAAAAAATATTTTTTAGCATCATTGAACGATAAATCTCCCTTATCCATTAAACTCCAATTTTTATCTCTTATAGTATTATCTAAAAATTCATTTACGTCATCTACTTTATCTGTATGCTTATAAAGAAAATCAATTACATCAAACTTAAATAACACATTTCCTATATCTGATATAATATTTTTTATCATTTTATGTCCTTATAATAGAATATATTCATTATATTTTTATAGTTGTATTTGTCAAGTTTTTTGAAACTTTAAATTATCTAATTAAATATTGAATAAACACTGCGCACGATAAATCAACATAAAATATAAAATAAAATTAAAATACAAATTCAATTATAAATATGAACTTTCTTACCGTGCGGTAAATAAATACAATTTCTAATAAAAATTCTGGGCGGGCAGTGCTATTACTAATTTAAGCATAATAAATAGTAACAGCTATATTTTAAATTTAAGCAATAGATATATAGGGTGGGGTTTGTAAGTAGTTTTAAAATTTTAATCACAATTCCCCGCCCTCAAGTTTTTTTGTTCTTACTGTCATTTTTGCTTTATATTCATTTTTTGTTTTAAACTCTAATATTAGCTCCCACCCTAATTTTTTTTAAATTTGTGTGTTTTATAACGCACGGAAAATCAAAACAAAATATAGAATAATATAGAAATACAAATTATATTATAAACATAAATTTTCTTACCGTGCGGTAAATAAGTTAAAAAACTTGTATAATAAAAAATTTATACTATAATTAATTATTAAAAAATTATTTTGGGATATTTAATGAATAAAAAAAATATTGTTATTATCGGAGCTGGAAATGCTGGTGAAACTCTTGCTTCTGAAATATTAACTTCTGATGATAGTAATGAATATAATATACTTTGCTTTTTAGATGATGATGAAAATAAAAAAGAAATCAATATTGATAATTATATTATAAAAGTTGAAGGTAAAGTTAAAGATATAAAAAAAATCATAAATAAATATAAAAATGACAATATAGAAATAGAAGAAATTATTATAGCAATACCTACACTTAAACAAAGAGAACTTCTTGAGATATTAGATATAATATATCCTACAGGCATAAAATATAAAATACTTCCATGCTTTTTTGAGATTATAAAAGGAAATGCTTCTATTAAAGATATTAGAAACATAGAGCCTTCGGATTTGCTTGGAAGAGAGGAAATTGGTTTTGATGAAAAAGAGATATCTGATTATTATAAAGATAAAACAATACTCGTTACGGGAGGAGGGGGATCTATTGGAAGTGAGCTTGTAAGGCAGTTAGTTACACTTCCTGTAAAAAAAGTAATGGCATTGGATAATTCTGAAGGTGCTATACATAGTCTTATAATGTCTTTGAATGATAGAAAAAATGAAAAAAACAAACACAAGTTTAAATATATTATATCTAATGTTAGAGATTATGTAAAAGTAGATAAAATATTAAAGCAGGAAAATCCAGATATCATATTTCATGCAGCAGCACACAAACATCTGCCGTTTATGGAAGAATATCCGGAAGAAGCTATTAAAAATAATATTTTAGCAACAGAAAATATAGCCACATTAGCGATTAAAAACAATATTAAAAACTTTATCTTTATATCAACAGATAAAGCCGTGCGTCCGACATCACTTATGGGAGCAAGCAAAAGAATATGCGAAAGAATGATAATGTCCCTCTCGCATGAACAAAATATAACTAAGTTTAAGATAACAAGGTTTGGTAATGTTCTTGGAAGCAGCGGAAGCGTGATACCTGTATTTGAAAGACAGATTAGAGAAGGCAAACCTCTAACAGTAACGCACCCAGAAATGGTGAGATTTTTCATGTCTATAAGAGAAGCAGCAAGACTTGTAATAAAGGCTTGCACGCTTAATGATGGAGTTATATTTACTTTGGATATGGGAAAGCCTGTAAAAATATTAGATTTAGCAAGAAATATGCTTAAAATGTATGGGCTTACAGAAAAAGATATTCCTATAATATTTACAGGAATAAGAGAAGGTGAAAAATTATATGAAGAGATTCTCATGGACGATGAAACTCTAATACCTTCACAGTATAAAAAATTATTTATAGCAAAAGACCCAGTGCAATGCTTAACTCCAGAGGAACGCAAAATAATGATTGATGCATTCGATATAGCTTCACTCGATGCCGATAAAGATACAATAAAACTGCTGATGAAAAGATATATAGAAGAATATACAGGATAATTTGAAAATGAATATAACAGCAAAAACAACATTAACAGCACTTTTTGCTTCGCCTTGCAGACATAGTTTGTCTCCTATTATGCATAATAAATCTTTTGAAAAACTATCATTAGATTATGTGTATTTAGCTTTTGAAGTAGATAAAAATAATTTGA
>CAKVCJ010000031.1 GCA_934725655.1 uncultured Brachyspira sp. | reverse complement strand
TATCAATATTATTTTTCATAATTAATGGTTTATTTGTTTTATCTATATTCAAAGCTTCATAAATATCATCTATATCTTTAAACTCTAAATTTATTTTTTTTCTATTTTTAGGAAGATATGTATTTTTAGAATCATATATCAATATAATTCTTTTACAATAATCTGCATATTTCTTATAATCATTTATATTAAAAATAAGCACAATATCTGCCCTTTCAGATAATTTAATTAATTCAAATTCATTTTCTATATTTAATATTTCAATATTATTTTCTTCATATTCTAAATACTTAGAGTTAATTATAATATTTTGATCACTATTTTTTAATAAATTAATTATTTTTTTGCAAAATGTTTTATTCTTATTACTTAAATCTACTAATACCATATTTTCACCTGCCAACAGATTATATAATATCATTTTGCAAGCATTAATTCAATAATTGTTCCAAAATTTTACAAATCTTTATAAAAAAATCAAGTTTTATATAACTTGATTTTTATTTACCATTTTTTGTATTAACTAAGAATAATTCAAATAATTGTCTATGTTTTTTGGCAACTACTTCAAGTATTATTCCACAAGTAAACATTATAAGAGAAACCATTAACATGAATCCTGAGAATATTAATGTTGGGAATCTTTCTACTAAGCCTGTTTTAAAATAATCATGGAATACTGGAATACCAAATATTACAGATATTATAAGAAATAATAAACTTATAAGACCAAAGAAAATCATTGGTTTATATTCTTTAAATAATCTTGCAATTGTTTTTAAAACCTTAAATCCATCACTATATGTATTAAGTTTTGATACCGAGCCTGCTGGTCTATCTCTATACTCTACTGGTAATTCCTCTACATACATGTTTTTATCAAGTGCATGGATAGTCATTTCATTTTCTATTTCAAAACCTTTTGATAGTACTGGGAATGTTTTTACAAATTCATAACTAAATGCTCTATAACCAGTCATTATATCATTTATATGACCTTTAAATAATGAATTAATAAGCCATCTAACAAGTCTATTACCTACATTATGAAATGGTCTTTTATTTTCTGTAAAATATGTTGATGATAATCTATCACCTACTACCATATCAGCACCTTTATTTAATACAAGATCACACATTTCCCTAGCATTTTCTTTAGGATATGTATCATCTCCATCAATCATAAGATAACAATCAGCATCTATGTCTTTAAACATACTTCTAATTACATTACCTTTTCCTTGACGATATTCATATTTTACAATTGCTCCTGCTTTTCTTGCAATCTCATCTGTACCATCTGTACTATTATTATCATAAACATAAATATCTGCTTCTGGTAATACTTCTTTATAATCTTTTACTACTTTTTCAATTGTTTTTGATTCATTATAACATGGAATCAATACTGCTATTTTTTTACTATCTTTCTTCATTTTTCTACTCCTTAAATATAATCCTTAATAATTATAACATATTATTTATTCAATTACCAATTAATTTTTAAACCCAACCTTTCAAAATACGAAAGATACCATTTTCTAAATTTACAAGAAAAATTTCGCTTATATATAAATTTAAATATTAACTGGCGAATCATTTCAATAATAAGGCATACCACAAAAATTATAATTGCAACAACAAAAATCATTAATACCTCTTTCAATTTAAATTTTTTTACATTAAAACATCCAATTAAACCATACATATTATCACGTACATAAATATTTTCATGAATTAAATAAACACCTAATGTATATTTTGATATTTTATTTATAAATTTATTTTTAAAATCAAGAGTTTCAAAAAATAGAAAATATGATATTGTTTGAATAATTAAAATTGGGCTACCAAAGCTGTTATAAAAATTAAAAAATATGCTTGATATGTGATTGACTATATCACCATTATTAGGATTACTTAATTGTTCTGACATAGTAAAACATAATAATGAGATAATTGAACATCCTAAAAATAATAATATATATAGTGTTCTATTTGCTGTGTTTGATAATCTTTTTAAAACGCTACTTTTTGAAATTGGATATAATCTTAAATAAGCACCAATAAAATATAATAATATAAAATTAGCAACTGAATGACCTTCTTTTGTGTAAACAACACCGTCTAATGTTAATGTTGGAATAATGCTAAACAATATAAACAGTGTTATTATTATTTTTTGGAATGATTTTTTATTACAATTATTAACTACTTTATTTAATATAGGCGATATTATATACAAAATTAGATAACAACCTATATACCAATATAAACCATAATCAAGTGGGATTATACTTTTAAACACATCTAATTTTGTAATTGGATATACAAGTGGAATATTAAAATAGTATGTAATTAATAAAGCTATTATTAAAAAAACAACTTGATAAAACCATACTGCATTATTTATCGAAAAAAACTTTGTAATTTTCATATCTTTTTTGCATTGAAAATAACCCGTTAAAATTATAAAAGAATTTACATGTACAAGTACAATCGCAATAATAAATTTCAAAAGCATATAAGTCAAAGCAGACATTTCATATGAATAAATGCTACCTGTTCTAAAAATAATATGATATATTATTATAAAAAACATAGAAACTATACGCATCAATTCAAAATTAGAATTTCTAGTGCACGTAAAAACATTATCAACCTTTTTATTGTTCATAGTATCAAAGCCCCCTACTATACTATATAAACAAATATATCATAAGAAAAAACTTTTTTAAAGTAATTTTAAAAAAGTTTTTAAATTATTTTTTATTTTTTTGAAATGTACTAATAAACAACAAGAAAGGGAAACTTGTATATAGCCAAAATATATAACGTAGCATTCCATTAACAGGCGATGCAAGCATTAAAGTTAACCACATTCCTATAACTGGTATATAACATATAAAATATTTTTTATTTTTCTTAAAACAAGTAATACCCAATAAAACTGTAAACCAAATAAATAATCCTAAATTCCATTGCAAACTTAAAAATGGTGTATTATAACTATATAAATTATTTATAAATTTATTAATTTTTTCAGGAACTAATGGATTGCTATATAAATCAATATTATTTTTTGTAACACCAATTTCAACAGCATTATTTTCTAAATTAGGATACCAATAACCTAATGTTGAAACAAAATATGTTTCAACTGCAACATCAAAATGTTTAACAACAAGATGACTCCATAATTTTAAAAACTCTTTATTATTCGTTTCAAAATATTCTTGGTTAAGATTAAGACTAAATTTTATACCATCTGAAACTCTTGGATTATAATCTTTCTTTAAATTTTCTATTGTTATAAATTTCTCTATTTCCGTTTTTTCCTCTTTTGTAAATTTAACATTCTTATATGCCATTCTACCAACTTGTTGAATTGGTATTCCCAAATATTCCCATGATTTACTACGTTCAACTCCTAAATGGTTATATACAGAATATTTAATTGTAAAAAAGACAATAAAGACAATCAAAACAGAAGGTGCAATGTATTTGAAATGTTTTTTTAAATATATAATAATAAATGGTACGAAAATTATATACATATAAAGTGCATTATTTCTAAAAAACAAAACCAACAATGATATTATAACAAAAGAAATGTAATGATATATCCTCAAATTATCTTGTCTTTCAATTAATGTATAAATATTTATCATAAATAACAAGAAAAATCCTCCAAACAATACATCCTTCCACATTGACAAGCTAAAGAAAGCATATACTGGTAATAATCCAAATATAATTGACATTATAATTAATATTTTCTTATTTACTTTATGTTTGTTTAGAAAAACAATAAAATATGAATATATTCCAGACATTATTATCATTTGAACTAAAGTTGTAAAAGCAGCTTTAATATTTTCACTTTCAGTAAAGAAGCTTGCAACCTTATAACAAAACTTTATAAACATTGTATGCATAACAGGATGGTGATCTGTCAATACTTGTATATGTTTAAATTGCTCTATCTGATAAACACTATCAGGAGCGATAAGTCCAGGAAAACAACTTAAAAAGTATGGAATATTACAAAGTAAAATAATGAGCATAGACCCTACAAATAACTTCTTATTACTTTTAAAATTACTTTCACTTTCAGTATTTAAACTAAACAATTTATTTAAAATAATTGAAATTAATAAACTGAATAAAATATAAAGTCCAATAGTACAATATAATGTTTTAAATGTAAATATTTCATTAAACACATTTATTTTTGTATAAGTATTTATATAACAAATATTACCTATACTATAAAAAATAGCAAATATTAAACCAATAATTCTACTTTTTTTATCAACAAGTCTAAAATAATACTTACTAATAATCATATAAATTGGAACTAATAAACAAATAGATAAGATATTAAAATTATTTAATTTTAAATAATTCGATAAAGATAAATATATAAATATTGACATTATGATATATAAGATTCTATTTTCTAAGTTTAATTTTTTCATATTTTCACTCCTATATTTTCTAAAAAATTACTCTACTTATATCAAGAATAGCATAAATAACAATATTTTGTCTACATTTTAATAAAATTATTATAGCCAAAATTGCGTCATATAATAAAACTCAAGCCAAAATCTAAGATTATTATTTCTAAATGAATCCATTAAACTAACAAAATAGTAAAAATATTGATAAATCAAAGAAAATGTTATCGATAAAACAAGAAGTTTAATAAATACTTTTTTGGAAATTTTATTTGATTTGTTAAGTGACAGTACAATTAGTACCGCTGAAAAAACAAGAAGCCATGAAAAATCGTTAATATATCTTGCCAAAATGCCTGCCATTTCTGTATCAACAATAACAATTACAAGCGCACTTACTATCAAAATAATACAAGTATTAAATGTAATTTTACTAGAAAAATATTTTTTTAATTTGAAAATAAACAAATTTACAATTGTAAAAATGGTAGTTAAAAATATTCCGCCATACATTGATTCATATATTGTTAATCCCAAATAATTAGTGTGTAACTCTGTTTCAACAATATAAGGAAATACATTTATAGTATTAATTCCATTAAATAAATACATCACAATTCCTAATGGTATTCTATATGGATTGAATCCTCTACTTGTCATATCATTTGTTGTTAAATTATAATTAGCACCAAAATCAAATGGTGAATCAAATCTAATATAATTATAATACATTAACAATACTGCAATTATTATATATGGAACTATTATACTAATTATATATTTAACCATTTCTTTTTTGGAAATATAATTTTCTTTAAGAACTAAAGTACAAATTGGGATTAACAATAATGACCCAAGTAATAATTGAGGTCTACATCCTGCAACTAAAGCTAAGCATAATCCACCAAAGAAAAATTTGATACACCTATTCTTTTTTGTATCTAGACTTGATAAAAAGAAATTTAATCCAATATATGTAAACATTAATCCTGATAAAATTGGAAGTGTATATTGAGATGGTAATTTAATGAAAAATAATAATCCCGTACAATATACTAAAACAAATGATAATAATAAGAATAAACCAATAGAACATTCTTTAAAATACCTTTTTACAACTTTATCAAGTAATAAAACTAATGATATTGCAGACACCAGACTTAACAAATATATCAAAAAGCCTGTCTGTAATTCCCTTCCTGTAATTAATTTATATGGTATAAAAAACAATATTGATGGAACTACTCCAAAATATGAATAATAATGACCCTTATAAAAAGCACAATCCCATAAAAAATATGTATTATTATCTTTAAATAATTTTTCTCTTGCTTGATAATCATATGGATTATCCATAGTATTAAGTAACTTCTCTGAATTATTATCATCAGTAAAGTACACTTTTCCTTCAATTAAACTATTTGATATATTATTATATATATTAGTTGAATTATCATTATATTTTCTTATTAAATTAAATGATAAAAAACTAAATGATAATATAATTATCAAAAATAAAATAATTAAAACACCTTTTCTGTTTTTTTCATATTTAATATTATAGATTTGAGATTTATGATTAAAAACTAATATAAATGTTAGTACAATAAATACAATTATTATTCGTAGTAAATTTGCATGAATTGGCTGTTTATAATTAATAATAATATTATTTATATTAATTATTTGATTTTCCTCAAAAGTAAATTCAAATTTTATCTTTTCGCTTTTACCACTAGTATCAAGAAATAATGTCTTTGATTGTTCTATTTTATTATGTATCTGTCTACTTTCTGTCTGAAAATACAATTTATTGGCTTTATCAGTAAAAAATGGTATTACGTAATATGTATCTATATTTTTACAATTAATATCAAAATATACATTTTTTATTTTTTTATTTATATTTTTTACTTCTATATAACTTCTACTTTTTATAACTTTATATGATCCATCATCTTGTTTTTCCAAATTAGTTTCTACATCAAACTTATTTATATTTAATGGTTCATTTTTTATTGAAGTATAACTTCTAAAATTAAATAATGTTAATTCTAAGAATATAGATATTAAAAACACTATTAATATTTTTAGTATATATCTTTTTTTAAAGGACAAATTTTTAATATTTTTAAAAAAAGAAATAAATAAAATGATATTATTTAATAAGAATATGATTAAAATTTTTGTTGTTGATATATCAGTAAATCCTATTACAAATGAAAAAACAATAAATATGATTAATGTTTTTATTAAACTTTCTCTTCTCTTCGACACAAAAAAAGAAAAGGAAAAGTTAAAAATCATATTTAGTAATATTAATATAATTTTTTCCATACTATCCTCCTCTTAAGATTTTTTTCTATTCATAAATGGCACTAGCATAAGAAATGGTAAGCACGTACAAGCAGAATACATATATCTAAATTCTGCGAATACAGGTGTTGCAATTAATATAGTTAACCAAACTCCAATTATAGGAATAAATAAAATGATACTTTTCTTAGAATTATTTTTTAATGAATATATAAGTGAAATAATAATCATTAAAATATAACTTCCAATACTCCAAATTATATTATAAATTGGTATTACTTTTGTTGTTAAAGCATTAGTATATTTTCTTACACTATTTAAACTTTCTAAATGACCATTAACTCCTATATTATTTTTTTCGACATCAGTTATTACAGTCCAATAATCAACATTTGGATACCAATACCCTAGCGTTGAAATTAAAAAGGTTTCGGACGCAATATCAAAATGTTTAGTACATAACGAAATATATAAATCTAGATATTTCTTTTTATCTTCTTCAAAAGGTTTAATATTAAATTCTTCATTAAATTTTATTGAATCTACTATTTCTGGATTGTATGACTTCTTTAATGTTTCAAGTGGAATAATTTCATCTATTGCTTCTTTCTCACTGTCAGTAAATTCAACACCTTTATAAGCCATTCTTCCTATTTGTTGCATTGGTATTGCTAGATACTCTGCCGTTGATGTTTGTTTAACACCAAGTAACTTAAATACAGGACCATTTACAACAAAGTACACACAGAAAACAATAAAAATCATAGGTAAAATTGTTAAAATTTGTTTTCTAAAAATTATTATTAAAAATATTGATAATATAAAGAACATATATAATGCATTATTTCTAAAGAAAATCGTTAGTATTGATATTATTATAAAAGAATATGAATTTTTAAATGTAATTCTATTTTTTTCTAACATTTTATAAATTGTAATTGTCATTAATAATAAACATCCGCTGAATATAATATCCTTCCATATTGTTATGCTATAAAAGGCATTAACTGGGTTTATAGAGAAATATAAAAGAATTACAAATAATATTTTCTTATTAATTTTTCTATCATATAAAAATTTAATAAAATATGAATATATTCCTGCCATGATTGTCATTTGAGTAAAGGAAATACATGCTGTTGCAATTGTTGTATTATTAAATATTGCCATTCCAATTTTAAAAGGGATTGAACAAAACAATACATGTATAACAGGATGATGATTGCTTATATTAGCGAAATTATTTATAATTAGAGATATTTCTGTTATTGAATCACTAGTAATAAGTCCTGGATAATAAATAATAAAATATGGTATATAGCAAATAAATATAATCAAAAATGTTTTTAACCATATATGATTTATCTTTTTATTTTCTGAATATACATTAACATTATCTAGATAATTAATACTTCTCATAATAATTGGACAAAATAATGAAAAGTATCCAAATAAATATATAATAGTTCTAGCTTTAAATATATCATTCCAAATAGAATATTCAGCATTATATCTTAGAATATAGCAAGTTCTCCCAACAAAAAATATCAGTGAAAGTGCTAGTGAAACAAATATCATAAATTTAAAATTTTTCTTATTTGAAAAATCAGTTTTATAAATAAACAATGTATACAATACAAAAAACAAAACAAGGATAAAATTATATCCTTCTGTTATTTTTTGAAAATACATTGAAACAAACATAACAAAACTCATGATAAATGCAATTATTAACTTCTTGTTATTCATTTTTGCTCCTCCATTACCCTTGTAAAAAACTCATCATATTCTTTGGCTATTTTTTTAAAAGAATATTTTTCTGCTTGTTTAATATTTTCATCTGATAAAGATTTCATTTGGTGTATATTTTTTATCATATTTTTAATTTTATTTTTCATTTCTTTTACTGTTCTTTGTTTTAATATATATTTTTGTTGTTTTTTTCCTAAAGCATCTTTTACAACACCAACATCAGTTGATATTATAGGAACACCACACGCCATCGCCTCAAGTATTGGACCTGGAGTTCCTTCACTTTTTGAAGAACAAACTAAAATATCTATCTTACTATAATAATTTACCATTTCTGTATATGGAATAAACCCTTGATTAGAATCTGCATAATTTTTAGTTATATTGTACCCTTCGTCAATTAATTCATCTATTGCAGGATCAAGAATTGTTTTCAATCCTTTATGATCAAAATTACCTGACCATTTACTGTTACCAACCCATCCAATAACTATTTTTCTTTCTTTTTTGAAATCAAAACGTTCCAAATTTATTGGATAAAAAAGTTCTAGATTTACTCCATCAGTTATAACCCTAGTTGGTTTATATTTTAAGTCTAAATTGTTATAAATTTCTAATAATTTTGATGATGATACTGTATAATTTTTTACTCTAGAAAATATAGATTTGGTTATTTCAAAATTATCATCTATAAATAAATGATCATATACCCCAGTCGTTATTTTATCATAATTTAATTTATCTGCTAAAAAACGATTTTTATCAAGACCATCTTCTTTTAATATCCAATCTAACGCTTCATTATTATCATAATATAATTCATATCTCCAAAAAAAGTGAACTAAATCGTAATCTTCAAGTAATAAATACAAATGAAATAAACTATTCTCTAAATATGAAGTTGGAATTATAGTTACATCATATTTTTCCGATAAATATTTTTTTATATTATTGGCATTATTGTAAAATGCCCAATTAACAGTATCAACAATAAGGGCTATTTTTTTCATCTTTTACTCCTATTTCTTCTAAAAATTTTATCAAAAAGGCTACGGTTCTTTTCTATTTTAAGTTCTTCTTCTAACCTCGCTTTTTCTTTATTTAGATTTATAATATTAATTCTTAGGATTTCTATTTCTTTTGACTTTGTATAATTTTGTAATTCAAGTTTTTCAATTAATTGTTGTTCACTCATATTAATCACCGTATAAAACCGTTGCAGGTGTTAATTTGTAAATATTATTATTTTTCTTCTTATCTTTTACAAACTGCTCTATTTTTTTATTCTTAAACGCTTCATTTCTTTCTTTAATAAAATTTGCTAATTCTAAATTATTAAGTTTATTTAGCATTGATTTATAATAATTACTATCAAAAACTTCAACTAAAATTTCATATACATTTTCATATATATATTTTGTATATTTTTTCAATTCTAATTCATCCATATCGTAAAGTTGATTCATTATAAATTGTTCTATTCTCCATGAAAATGTATAGTATTTAAATTTTGATTCCTCAACACTTATTGAGTTTTTATATTTAATTAATCTATCATTTACAACTTTTATGATATCAATCATACTATATCCTGCTGATGACCTCATTATAGAATTTTCTCTTATATAATATTCATAATATCCTCTTGGGAAATATTTTAAAGTCTTTGCTTCAAATAATACAAATGGATTTGTACTTAAATCTTCATATTTATCCTCTATATATTTTATATTTAATTTTTCATATAAACTTTTTTTAATTATCTTATTACAAGTCGATGGCATTATTGTAGTATATAGTATACCCTCATATCTATTTTCATTTTTGAAAATCGGATCTAATGCTGGTGTTTGATATCTTTCATCATTTGTAATTGTTTCAAAATCATATATGATTATATCAATGTCACGATCTATATATTCTTTACAATCTCTAAAGAAATATGGATCTATAGTATCGTCTGAATCAATAGATGCTATATATTTTCCTTTTGCTTCCTTCAAAGCAACATTTCTAACATTTCCAAGTCCATGATTTTCTTGTTTAATATATCTTATTAAATCTGGGTATTTTTTAACATATTTATTTATAACATTTTCACTGTTATCAGTTGAACCATCATTGATTATTAAAATCTCACAATCTTTTATAACCGCATCTAAAATAGAATTTAGTGACTTTTCAAGAAATTTTTCTACATTATAAACAGGGACAATAATTGATATTAATTTTTCATACTCTTTTTTTGTTTCTCTTAAAATTTCTTTACCAATAAACTTATTTTTTAATTCCACAACCTCTTTAGAATATTTTTTTCTAACTTTTTCATATTCTTTAATTATTTCATCTTTATTATTTATAACTTCTTCTATTTTTTTTGATATTTCATCTATATTATCATCACTTTTTACCATTAAATACTTTTGAAGTTTTGGATATTCATTTAAAAATTCATTATTTCCTAAAATACATGGTATATTTAAATCCATACTTTTTATAAAGTAATTTATATCATTATTTGTAAAATTAATATATAAATTAACTTCATTTCTACTAATTAAATCATCAATATTTTTTGAAAATACATGTTTTATGTCGAACAATTTAAGAAACTTTTTTGTTACTTTATTTGGATTATAAACATTTGCATAATATTTATTTGAAAGTCTTAATGCACTAAGTTCATTATAAAAACTATGTTTTGCATCACCTTCGTTATTTAATAAACCAACTTGAGATTTTACAG
>CAKVCJ010000030.1 GCA_934725655.1 uncultured Brachyspira sp. | reverse complement strand
GATGACTAAATGTGCTCATTCAAGCGGTCCTGCTAGAGCTAAAGCAGCTTATGACAAAATGATTGCTGCTAATGACATTTATGTTGATGGCGTTACTGGTGCTACTTGGACAGCTCTTGTTGAAGATGCTTTAACTAAATTAACTCCAGCAAAATAATCTTAAAATAGGTGAAAAATTGTATTAGAAAGTGTATTCAAGAATGAATACACTTTTTTTATATCCTTTTATTTATTTTTATATTTAAAAATAATCCTATTAGCATAATTACAAAAGTAATAAATATTGCTATATACATATTTAATTCAAAATTGTATCTTAAATATTGAAAATCAGAAATTTTTTTAGATAATTCTATTAAAATATTTGAAGCGAACTCTGTTGTTTTTGCGGGGTATATTGATAGACTATGAAATATTTGATATGTGAATATGGTTACTAATGATGATGATAGTATGATAAAAGATAATGGCACGGCGAAGATGTTTGCTATTATAGAATTAAGATTTAAAACTTTGAAATGATATATATTTAAAGGCAATATAGATATAAGAGATATTATATTAATAGTTAAAAATCCTAATAAAATTATAAATATATTTTTTAAAAATGCATTTATTTCTAAATTTTTTATTTTTGTTATTATGAAGAAATTATAAATAGGGTAGTATAATATTATTCCTAAAGTTGCTAAAAATGAAAATTGAAAACTTATTTCTCTTATAGAGTTTGGTTCTATGAGTAATATTATTAAGGCTGCTAAAAATAGAGAGTTTACATTGTTTCTATCTCTGTCAAAGTAGTAGGATATTAATATACAAAGAGCCATTATGCTTGAACGAACTATTGAAATAGAAAATATACTTACAGTCGGATATATTATAATAGTAATGATTGTAGAAATAAATATTTTTTTATAAAAACTTATCGGAAAAAAAGATAATACTGTAAATAATATAAAAAGTATCATAGATATATGAAGTCCAGATATTGATAGTATATGAGATATTCCAGAGTTTATAAAGTATTGATTAATATCTGTTGGTATAATATGCTTATCTCCTGTAATTATGCATTGAGCAACAGAGTAGCTTATTGGCTCTATATGCTCGCCTAAAGACTTTTTTATAATGTTTCTAAAATATAGCCCGATTCTATTTAAAAAGTTAAATATTGAAAAGCCTTCTTCTTGTACAGTAAAATTAATATATGGGTAAATACTGCTTACACCGTAAAGCATTTGATTTTCTAACGCTTTTACTATATTAAGATTATTTGTTAATATATTTTTATACAGCATAATTTTAGCATAAACTGTAATGGTATCATTTATATATATTGGTTTAGCTGAATTATGATATAATCTAATCTTTCCAGCATAATTATGCCAGTTTTCTCCATCATAAACCATATCAACATAGGCAATATATCTGTCTCTTAAGTTAACTACTCCATCATAATCCACTATTTTACAGCTATATGCTTTAATTTCTTTGTTAAATTCTTTTAATGGTGATGAAAATATATTGTAATATCTATAAATTGTATAACTATATCCTAAGAAAAATACTGAAATTACTAAAACAAAAAAGCTATTTTTATTATCAAGTATTATTGAAATTACTATTAGCATAAAAGATATTACTAAAGATATATAAAAAAAAACATTACTGCTATTTTTTAATGCAATAGATATACCTAAAGCAAAGCTTGTTGTAATATAAAGTATATATGTAATAGGATATGGTTTTTTCATCATAAATATTATCTTTTTACTATTCCATAGAAGATAATATTTATGATAATATCTAAATCTTTTTCATTGTTTTCTATATTTTTATTTTTTGCCCACTCCATTTCAAAACCTTTAATTATTGCGAGTATTGATTCTGTAGCAAGCCTTAAATCAATATTAAATAATCCTTTTTTTACCCCTCTTCTTAATATCATTTTAATAGTATCATATTCTTCTTTATGATATTTTGCCCTCATATGTTCTATTAGGGTGAAGTCTTCAAATATTTCACTGTGAAGAGCCTCATAAAGATTGGCTAATTTAATATAACCTTTTTGTCTTGTTAGTATATATGCTCTTATTTTAGCTTCGGCAGTATCTTCTTTTTTTATTGCTTCGTACATAGACCTTTTTAGATCTGATGCTTCATTCTCAGCTATGGCGAAAAAAATTTCTTCTTTGCTTTTAAAATAATGATATATGCTGCTTTTAGATTTATGAACCATCAAGGCAATATCGCTCATAGATGTCTTTTTAAATCCGTATTTTTTGAATAGCTCTTTTCCAGCATTAACAATTTGTTCTCTTGGATTCATTTCTATCCTTCATATAACTTTCTACTAACAATTATATATAATATTTTTTATTTGTCAAAAGTTATACAAGGATAGCAATATATTATAAAGATTTTAAATTATTTTTCTATAGTAGATTGATTAACATTAAGCACTGTATTATCAGGCAAAGATACTATATTTCTATAGAAGTTTACTTGAGCAACATTATTAGCATAAGGCAAATTAATTATTTCATTTAAATAACTTTTTGTATTTGTATCTAATACTATACTTCCTGTAGTTGCTTCTGTACTTGATATATTAGCTTGCATAAATGCACCAAGCTGTAAATTATTATTAACTGTAGCAGAACCAGATAATACTTTAATAGTAGTTGTGCCATTATTATTAGCAATAATAACAGTGCCTCTCATAGAAATATTAGCATTTTGTGTAACTATATTAATAGAATCAAGTTTTGTAATAGCTATAATTTCGCCTGAAGATAGTGTGAATTTTATATTGTTATTTCTATCTAATGATTCATCTATATTTAAAGAAGTATTTTGTTTTAATTTAAATAAAGAATTATTTTGTATATAATAAGTTAAATAAGAATTAGCCTGCAAAGTTAGTCTGTCATTGCTAAATAACAAATCGCCAATACTAGCAAGCTTGGCTATTATATCTTTTGATGTAATTTTGGCTTCACCTTGAACACTTACTACTTCCATATAATTACCACTACTATATTGAGCATTGAGCGCAAAAGCAGACACTAATATTATAGCGATTATTTTTTTATACATCTATGAACTCCATAATAGATTTTACTATTGATATTATCGGAAATATTTTTTATATATACATAATATTTTTATATAAAATATATGATAATGATTAGTTAGAGCCAAATCCTTTTTGGTTTATAATTAAAATATGTTTTTGTTCAATTTTTTTCCGCCTTCACACCCATATATAAAGGTACTTTCTATGGTCGCAGACACTCCATTCAGTCACTGTGCGGACTTCGTCGAAGTTTTTACCCTTAGGGTACGCTTCGCGAAGAACTGCATTTTTAGACAAAATACAAGTATTATATTTATATATTATAGGATATAAAATAAAACACTTGCACTTTTTGCAACTTTTTGCTGCGGGAAAAAGTTGAATAAAATATATATTAAATAAAAAAATTATTTGTTAAGATATTTGCAGGGCTTTGCCCTTAACGAAGTACACATTGTGCAGCACACCAGTTCTTTTACGACCGAAGGAAGTGCCTGCGACTGAAAGGAGTCCTTCAGGGCGACTGAAAGAAGTACCTTTAGGTATGGGTGCGAAGGCGGGAAAAAGTTGAATAAAACAAAAACTTATATGACAAAATATTGTTCTTTAGTAAAATTAAATTAAGACTCTATAAAACTATTATGAAATTGTTGACTTTTAATGAAAATTAAAATATTATAACTATTATGTCTTACAGTAAAACTATCAGAGAAGAAGAATTAAAAAATAAAGTCGCTAGAGATTATTTTTACTCTTTTGATAATACTCAAATTATAGAGGAGATTGATTTTAGTATCGCTCCGAAAAAAGAAGCTGACAAAAAAGATACTGAATATTTTTTGTGGGCAGAAGCTAAAAAAGGAAATAAAAATGATATATATGAATCCTTTGTGCAGCTTATACTCACTATAGGAAAGAAGAGGGTATTTGATAAGCATTTGCCGCCGCCTTTCTTGGGGGCTTTTGATGCTGAGAAAATCGCTTTTATTCAGTATTATAAAGTGCTTGATGTATTTAATCAGAATGATTTTAATTGGAATGTTACACCTTCTGACCATAACACTAAAGAGTTTAAACAGCTATACGACTTAGTAGAAAATACTTTGAAAAATGAAAGCTATATTTATAAATTTGATGATGATGAGAGGGAATTAAAAGAGTTTATAAGGGTTAATTTTACAGCGGGTAAAAACTCCTTATCGAAAGTACAGATTGACAAGAATAATTTTGTTAATATATATTCAAAATGGCTTAATGCAGTAAAAGAATCTATATCTGTGGATTGGGATAGGGCTAAAAGTTTTGGTATAATAGATGCCGATTTTTATTTGGCGGATTTACTAAGCGAGAATAATTTAACATTAAAAGAAAAACTATATGTAATACTAAAAACTGACCATTATGAGCTTGACAGAAAAATAGACGATATGGGGCTTGCATCGAGCAAGGAAGCGTATTTTTATGATAAGCAGAAGTCGCATAATGAGTTTTGGAAGAGGTATCAAAGACCGCCTAAAAGCGAATATTGGGATTATATAATAGAGAGGCGGGATTTACTTGTGCCGCAGGATATAAGAGAGCGAAAGGGGTCATTTTTCACGCCGCAGATATGGGTTGAGAAGAGTCAGGAATATATAGCGGAAGTATTGGGGGAGAATTGGCAGGAGGAATATTATATATGGGACTGTGCGGCAGGCACAGGCAATCTGCTTGCGGGGCTTACGAATAAATATAACATATGGGCTTCTACTTTAGACAAGGCAGATGTAGAGATAATGAAAGAGCGGGTGAAGAATGGGGCGAACTTGCTAGAGAATCATATATTTCAATTTGACTTTTTGAATGACGAGTTTGATAAGCTTCCAGAAGATTTGAGGCGAATAGTAGAAGATGAAGAGAGTAGGAAGAAATTAGTAATCTATATCAACCCGCCTTACGCGGAGGCTGCTTCAACAGGTACTATATCTGGCACTAGTAAAAATAAATCAAAAGTTGCAACAGAAAATAATATAGTAAAAAAATATAAAAAAATTATGGGTGCTTCTTCAAATGAAATATTTGCACAATTTTTAATAAGAATATATAAAGAAATTCCTAATTGTATTATAGCTGAATTTTCAAAATTAAAAGTTATACAATCTCCAAATTTTAAAGATTTTAGAAATATATTTTTAGCAAAATTAGAAAAAATGTTTGTTGTACCAGCTGACACTTTTGATAATGTGAAAGGTAAATTCCCTATAGGTTTTTTTGTATGGAATACTCTAAAAAAGGAAATTATAGATAGTTATTTATATGATATATATGATGAGAATCAAATTTTTATAGGAAATAGAAAAATATATTCATACTCTAATTGCAAATATATTAATGATTGGTATAAAAATTTTTATGATAATAGTTCAGAAGAAATTGGCATAATGAATACTAGAGGAAATGATTTTCAAAATTATAATTATATACGCATTTCATCTGATAATAATCACAATCATACAAATATAATTACAAAAAATAATTTGTTACAATCATGCATTTATTTATCTGTGCGTCATTGTATCGAGGCTGATTGGCTCAATGATAGAGACCAGTTCCTTTACCCCAAAAATACTTGGGAAGATGACACTGAGTTTCAAAATGATTGCGCGGCTTTCACTTTGTTTCATCCGCAGAACCGTATTTCATCAGAGCAGGGCGTTAATCATTGGATACCGTTCACCGAAAATGAGCTTAATGCTAAAGACTCTTTCGCCTCTCACTTTATGACTGATTTCCTTTCCGGCAAAATTAAAAAAACTATTTCAGACAATGACAGTCTTTTCAGCACTAATACAAAATCGTCCTCGCCTTTAAAATTTTCAAGCGAGTCTGATGCGGTTTTTGAGGCTGGGCTGTCTCTATGGAAATATTATCATTCTTTCGACCTCATTAATGTTAATGCGTCCTACTATGACATACGTGCGTTTTTCCAGAAGTTTAATGACAAGGGGCGTATGAATCCAACCTCTAAAGACGAGACTTACAACTCATTACTTGCCGACCTCAAGTCTAAAATGGATATTCTTGCCCAAAAAATTGCCGTTAAGGTGTATGAGCATGGGTTTTTGAAGGAGTGATTTTAGTTTTTGATTTAACTTTTTAGCGTTGCCAAAGGTGAATTTTTTTATGCAGTTCTTTTGCTTCTTTTATACCAATAAAAGAAGTGGGGTGCGGGGCAAAGCCCTGCAGATAAATAAAAAACTATTTTTATAAAATGCATTATTATTGATGATTTATATATTTGGGTTATAATTGAAGTATGATTTTTTAAGAGTTTTTTATGATTGTATTAGATACTAATGAAACAATATTATCCCCAAGAAATATTAGAGAATGTAAAACAAAAGAACAATTAATATTATATCTTAAATTAAATTTGTTAGGTCAAGCTCTTAATAAAGGAAAAATTTTACAAGGTTATAGTTTGACTATTACAGATGAAGAAGAAAAAGACTATACATTAAATATAAGGGTTATAAATAATGATAATGTTGAAGAAAAAATTCCAATCTCTTTTAGTTTAGAGAATGTAATTCAATATTTTAGTACAAAAAAAGAAGATAAATATGAATTAAATTATAATATTAATTTTGAAAATATTATAATTTCTTGTGGGCTATTCATTCAAAATGTTAACTTTAATGGTTCAGTATATTTTCGCAATACTACTCTGCAATTAAATGTTGGATTTTATAATTCTAATTTTAATAAACTATTAGTATTTTCACATTCTGATTTTTATAAAATGCAACGATTAGAGTTTGATAATATTGAATTTAATAATATGTTATCATTTGCATATTGTAATTTTGACTGCAGAGTTGAAATTAAGAATTCAAAATTTAACGGTATTTCATTTTTTATAAGAAATACATTTCATTCAATTTTAATATTTAGTAAAAAATGTGAATTAAATAATATTATTTGTTTTTATATATCTAATTTTAAATCAAATTTAGAATTCAAAAATACAACTATGAATACAATTATGTATTTTCGTGGTTCTACAATAAGTAAATTATCATTTAATGAAATTAAATTTAATGATAATAATTCTATTCTATCAATAGATAATAATTTTATAGAAAATAATTATTATGATAGATTTTTTTATTATTTATTGGAAGATGAGAAAAAAGAAATATTAAAAGATATAAATAAAAAAAATAATGAAATAAATAAAATACATTTTTATAATATAAGAATAACAGGAAAAATTGATTTACAAAATATAGAAGTAAAAGAAGCAGATTTTAAAGGTTCCATTATTGATGGCGGTTTAATCAATCCTGTTAATTTCAAAGTGCATAAATTCGCCAATCGTGAAAGTGCTTTATTTCTTAAACAGCAGGCTTATGCCAGAAACAATGCTATTGATGCATTAGAATATAAGGCTAAGGAAATTGATAAACACAAAGAAGATTTAATAAAAGATTGGCAGAAAAATAAAAATTTCAAAACTTTAGGAGACATACTTTCTATTGAATTAAGTTCACTCTACAGCGACAATGGGCAGAATTGGATTAGGGCTTTAGGTATGACTATAGCTATAACGGTTATTTGTTTTATAGTTTTTTATATTCCTGATTTAACTCAATCTAATATAATATGTTTATATTATAAAAATTTATTTCCAGAGTTAATAAAATATTTTATACCTACAGATTACACACTTTTAATAAAATATGCTGCATCTAATATGCATTTATTATTAAAAATATTCGGCGTTTTAGTTTATTTTTTAGGTAAGGTGTTGTTTTGGTACGGCTCGGTGCAGACTGTTACTGCGTTTAGGAAGTTCGCTAAAGGGGCTTAAATTAATACCAATTTATGTTATAATTAAAATATTAAATGCTTTGAGGTCTGCTAATGGATAAGAAAAAGTTTTTTGCATATATAGAATATGATAAAGAAACCAATGTTTATGTGGGCTATATTCCTTCAATAGTGGGGGCACATACACAGGCTGACACTTTGGAAGAGCTGCATATAAGATTAAAAGAGGTTTTGGATTTATGTCTTGAAGAGATGGACATTGAAGAGAAGAATGCCATTCCAGAGTTTGTAAAGGTAGAAGAGATAGAGCTTGTATGAGTAAGCTAATATTAAAGGAGGCAAAAACTATAGAAAAATTGTTGTTTTTATTAGGGTTTGTTAAACATAGGCAGAAAGGAAGTCATGCTTTTTATAAACATGAGGACGGACGATGCACCGTTATACCTTTTCACTCAAGCAAGGTAATATCAAGACCGCTTATGAGAAAAATATTAAATGAAATAAATCTCGATGTAGAAGAATATAATAATCTTATAGAAAAAATTTAAATAATTTATGAATGTGTTTTTATATAATGGACTGTTACTGCGTTTAGGAAATTTTCTAAGGGGGGTGATTGTGAGTTGACAAAAAATGGTTTATGTGTATACTTATGTGTATAAAAAGGAGTGTTGAAATGGTTATGAATTGTTTTATTATTAATAAGGAGAATTTCATTGAAAGCATCAGAAATTATAACACTTCTAAAAAAAGATGGCTGGTTTCAAATTGCTCAGAAAGGAAGCCATAAACAGTTTAAACATAATACGAAAAAGGGAAGAGTTACAGTACCTTATCATAGTAATGTTGATTTACAGGTAGCTGTGATAAAAAGTATAGAAAAACAAGCTAAGATAAAGATTTTAAATAAATAGTTTGTTTTTATAAAATATTTTATTATGAAAAAAAATATAGAAACATTTGTAGCAAATATTTATAAAGTAAAATCAGGTTATAATTCAGCATTTTACGATTTTGACGGATGTGTAAGTGCAGGTAAAACTTTAGAGGAAACAGTAAATAATTCTAAAGTAGCACTTCAAATGCATATTGATGGTATGATAGAAGATGGCGAGAAAATTCCAAAAGCCTCTAGTTTAGAAAAGATAATTAAAGAGACTGAAGATGAACCTATAACGAGAATGTTAATAGAGGTGAAAGTTTCAAGAGAGAAGAAGAAGAGAATAGATATTACATTAGACGAGAGTTTATTAAAGACAATAGATAACTTATCATCAAATAGAAGTGAATTTATATCATTAGCTGCCAAAAATTATATATCTAGTTATTATAAATAAATATCATATTTTATTCAGGCTGTTACTGCGTTTAGGAAGTTCGCTAAATGGGCTTGAGTTTTTTATTTATACCTATATACTTGGATAAAGTATTATATTAATGGATAGTATTATGAAGTCTGAAAATAAATATTTAGTATATTTTTTAATTGTATTTACTATTATATTTGCTCTTTTATTAAGAATATACTTGCTGCCTAAAGAAGGGCAGATTTATTATAGAGATTTTTCATCGCACTTTCATGATATGAAAATACATTATGAAAGTAATACCATTCCTCATCTTGGAGCACGTTTTGAAATGGGCAGTTTACATGATAATAGTAAGCCAAGAGTTCCTGGAGGTTTTTTTTATTTGCATTTTCTTCTATGTTATAAATTAGCCAATGGTAATTTTTTTATTGCTCGTATATATAATCTTATTTCAATGTTAATTCCTGTTATGATATTTTTGTATTGGGTTTTTAAACGGTTTCCTTTAACAGTTTTTGCTATTATATCTTCTATGGTATTAATGAATATATATTATTTTAGTACCAATATGATATTTTACAATCCATATATTACACTTTCTTTTTCTTTTTTATTTTTAACTATGTTTGGTGAGTATGCCTCTTCAGAAAAGGCTTTTTGCCTTCGATTTTGATGTTTCCTATTTTGGCCTTGATGGGACAAGCACATTTTGCTGTTTATTATGGTATAGTGCCGACACTAATTGTATATCTTATTATAAGATATAAAAAAACTTTAAAAAATTTATTAGGGTTACTAATAGGCGTTTTTTTAGCTTTTTTAACATATTTACCATATTTAGTTTATGAAATAAGAAATAATTTTGTCAATTTAGATAAAATGTTAAACAAGGCAGGAAGTGTAAATTATGGTATTATATATCCTCAAGTACATTCATTAATTATGTTTCCTACAAATGAGTTTTCAACTCTTTATGGAAATAGTTTAAAACATATAATAGAGTTTTATACTAATAATCCGTTTAAATATTTTGGTATTATAATGTTAATATTTTCTATTATATTTGTATTATTTGCATTTATATTTTCATTTATTAAATATTTAAAAAACAAAGACTATAAATTTAATAGTTTATATTATAATGGTTCTGATACTTCTTTAGTAATAGCAAAGGAATTATTTTTATTATTTATATTATATTTTCCTGTAACAATAATATTTACAAATATAGCCAATGGTATACCTGGATTATTTCGTTATCAATATGGAGCTTTTGCTTTATCTTTTTCTCCTATTATATACTTACTATATTATTTAAAACTACAAAATAAAGATGGTATTATAAATATATTAGTTATATTTTTTATATTAAATACTTTTAATATGGGATTTAATACTATTGTTTATACTAAAAATTATAAAGAACCGTATAAGTATGAATATTATATGGATGCTGTAGATGCTATAGCAAAGGATGCTAATTTAAAATCATTTAGTATAGAGTTTGGTGATGTAGAAGATAATAAAGATTGGTTTTCTGATATGGGGGAAGCTTTTAATAAAACAGGATATTGGAATGAAGCTGAAGATTCTGATATTATATATTATATAGATAGCAGTAAAAATGGTATAAGAATTGATGCTCCTATGATATTTAGCAATAATATTTATATAATATATAAAAAAACAAAATGAAGTTATTTTAATGCTATATAATTTATTGTTATTTGATTGACTTTTTTTAAATATTTAATATATTAAGTAAATTAGGAGGTACAAATGGCTAATCCAGTTTTATCAGAAAAAGCTTTTGATTATGAATTAAGGCATGCAAATGAAGGCACTATGACTATTAATGGTGCTATAAACAAATCTATTATTTTAACATTAGTTTTAATGCTTTCTGCAATGGTGAGCGTATTTTTTGTTTTAGCAAACAGTCCAGAGATGCTTTATCCTGCTGCTTTAGGTTCATCTATAGGGGCTTTTGTTTTGGCTTTAATAATGACTTTCAAAAAAGAGTTAGCAAAGGTTTTATCTATACTTTATGCTATACTTGAGGGTGTTGCTATTGGGGCGGTTTCTTATGTTTTTAATGCTGCTTATGACGGAATAGTTGTTCAGGCTGTATTTTTTACTTTTGCTGATTTATTTATTATGCTTCTTCTTTATAGATTTAGAATTATAAGAGTAACAGAAAAGTTTAGAAGTGTGATAGTGGCTGCAACTTTATGTATAGCTATTGTATATTTAGTTAATTTTGTAATGTCATTTTTTGGTGCGAGGATTCCTTTCTTATATGGTTCAAGCCCTTTAAGCATTGGTATTAGTGTTGTTATAGTTGTAATAGCTTCACTTAATT
>CAKVCJ010000029.1 GCA_934725655.1 uncultured Brachyspira sp. | reverse complement strand
AATCCCAAGAAGCCTTAATACTATTCATATTAAAAGAAAGCATTATCTTCTCTCTTAAAGCATACTTATCAATATTTTTCATGTCATTCCATATATAAGCAGCCTCTTCGCCGTCTTTTGGTGCTATACACATACGTCCCCTAAATACATTAAACCCCTCATCATAAAGAAAAGCAAATGCCCTATTAAAAGCAAAAACATCTCCTATTGTTGTAATAGTTAAAAGCAAAAATAATATATCTTCTGTCTTTGAACGCTCTACCAAAATATTGCTCATATCATATAATGTGTTTAAACGAGACATATGACGCATATTTTTTTCATTAGCCTTGCTCAATTCTACTATGTTAAAATATTCTGACACCCTGCTTGAAATGTTTAGCAAAAGAGGCTTTAATAATCCAGCATCTTCATTGTCAAAATCGCCTAATGGATTTACCGCATCAGGAATCCTATCTATTACTACAATATAAACATCAAATCCCTCTCTAATCATAACCTTATTAAACAGTACAGACCTGCTAATAATACCTGCAAACATATCACCGCATTCAGTCTTTGCTATATTATTAATAAAATTTTTACCGTTTTTTATACAATTAGATATATGATTATCTCTCTCAAAAACTGTACAATCAAAATTATCATCAAAACCATAGCTAGATATAGTTTCAAACCTAGTATTATTATCATAGCTAAACATCATAAATGCTTTGCGGGAAGTAAATATATTTGCTATATCTTCTGAAATGCCCTTTAAGTTGGAATCAAATTTATCTATATCGCTTAACTTTATATAAAGCTCTCTAAGCAATTTTAACTGCTTATCTTTTTCTTTGTATGTAACATTCTGTAAAACATTGTTGGCATATACTGCAAAATGTCCTATTATATTAAGTAAATCTTCTAATATAGTTTTATAATACTCTCTTTTATCCTCTTTATTTCTAAAAGCAATCAAACCTATAGGATTATTATGCAAATAAACAGGCAATACCATTAGTGAAGAATAATTATCAAAAACTTCATACTCGCTTATATTTTCATTATTGCCTACATATCTCTTTTGATTATATAAAACTTCTTCTATTCTGTTTTTTACTATAGGAAAATCAACCTTACAAACATAATACCTATCAATACCGTATACTCCTCTAAGTATTAGATAGTCTCCCTTTGGAAAATAAACCTCTCCGCAATCAAATCCATAAAAATTACAAACCTGCTTCAAAAATAAATCTACAACCCTATCTATCTCATATGTGTTTTCCATATAAAGAAGCCCCATAGATAAGTCTCTAAAAAAAGTCTCTATAGATTTATTTTCTGACATAAAAAACTAACCTTCTAAATTATAACTAATAGTCTTTACCACCTTAAATATCTTTAATTGATACGGTAAAAACTCCACTACCCCGCTTTCAAAACTCTTTACTCTATTATTAAATGATATATCTTCTGTTATATTATATTTATCTATTTCTAAAATCTCTTTTTTATTGCTTGTATTAATAACTATTAAAACAACATCTTTTTCATCTAAACTATATTTATAAAAACGCTTTAGAGGATTTTTTTTCTCTTCTTTATCTTCTATATTCTCATTGTTATTTTCATTATTTTCATTTGATTGATTTTCTAATTTCTTTTTAAGCTCCTCAATTAACTTCTTTTCCTGCAAATCAATAGAAACTATTCTGCCGCAATTAGCAAGTATATCATTATTTTTTATATAATCACTAATATCTTTTATAAACTCGCTTAAATCATAACTAATTTTTTCAATTTCATTGCCCTTAACAACATCGCATCTATTATAAAAACCATACTCATCTCCAAATGTAATCATCCACATATCGCAAACCATAGCAGTAAACAAAAATCTCTGCATAACTTCCCATATATTACCGTTGTATTCATTAATAAGTCTTAAAGTATCATGATTACTTGGAAAAGCTATTTGTTTAGACTTTTCTCTTGCCAAATCATACTGCTCTATAAACCACTCAGACTCATAATCCCACCACTTTGCGCTGCTTGCCACATAATCAAACCCAGCCTCAATTAAAGATAATGTATCCTCCATAGAACAGCCCAAGCTCTCAGCAAAAAACACGGTTTCTTTTTTCTTAGTTTTAGCCGTATTAATAAGATATATCCATAAGTCTTTATTAACCTTGTAAGCAGCATCACATCTAAAGCCATCAAAACCTAAACTCAAATTATGAAGTATTAACTCTCTCCAATACTCCCAAATAGGATTATCACCCTCTTCAGTTTTTTCATTATTGAAGCTCGCCAAATCTCCCCATTCAATCCACACGCCATTGTCCCAAGCACCCGGAGATTTTAATTTGCCTTCATCATCCAATAAATACCAATCAAAATGCTCATCAACTAATACGCTGTCTTTTGAAGAATGATTGATAACTAAATCTATCATCACTTTTATATTATTTTTTTTACAATACTTAAGAAAATCTTTTAATTCCTTTTCAGCAATATTAGCCTCAGCACTTGAAAAGAAGTTTTCATTATATTTATAATAATCCTTTACAGCATACAAACTTCCGCTAAAGCCAGGATAAGTAATAGGGTTTATATAAATCCATTCAAAACCCATATTTTTAATTCTATCAATATGATTATACCAATTCGAGATGTGCCCCAAAATAGGAGGAAATAGATTATAAATAGAAGTCTTCATATGTATATTATATAAAATTAATACAAAAATACAACTAATAATTATTATTATTTAAGAAAAAAGGCAGCTTTTTTGTTTATGTCTCAGTATAGCACTGAATAAGTTTTGTAAAAACAGCATGCTGCAGCTGCATTAAACAAATAAAAGGTATTTTTATAAGTATTTGTTAATAAAAAATTATTAAATACAAAAAATAATATAAAAAAACTATTTTCTATAAACAATACAAGTACTATTGCTCGATATCATTTTTAAATTCATAGATTCAATTTCTTCTTTAGTGTATCTTTTTGAAAGTATAGCATATCTATCAAATATAGGAGGATATTTGATATTTATATCAGGTACATCTAAATAATATGTTATATTAGCATTACTTGATACAAGCTTCCAAGTATTTTTTTTATTATATGAAATACCCATATTATTAAAATATAGAGAACTATTATCTATAATAAAATCTTCACCTTTAGAATCATCTATTATATTATAAACAGTATCTATATAATCAGTCCATCTGTAAGGCTCATGATATTTATCATAAAAAATCATTATGTTAAATGTCATAGCTATAGAACTTAATATAGCAAACACTGATATATAATTTAATAGTTTATATTTTGAATTCATTTGCAAACTATACAAAAAATAAATTATAGGCACGAAAGACAATCCAAATGCTCCGAACTGATACCTAATTTGTCCAGCAACACCCCCGCCAAATATAGTAGTAAATATAGTGGCTGGAAAATATAATAAAAATACAAAAAATAATTCTTTTATAATAATTATGCTTTCATTATTATTATTTAAATTAAATTTCCATTCTTTGTTTTTAAAAAATTTTATAACACAATATATAAAAGCAGCAAATACAATAACTATAGATACTACTAATATTATTAATGCATATATAAAGTATGGATTATCATTTAAATAAAACGACATAATCTTATCAAAATGCTTAGCATAATACATTACAGAAAATTCATTTGTAGGAAACATAAATAAAGAATGAACTTGAGGAAAAGGAAAAGTTTTTCTTCCTGCTGCAGATGAAAGCATAAACATTTTACTTGTATTTTGAAAGCCGTTTTGTATTTCACTAATTAAATATGGCAGATAAGTGAGAAAAGATAAAAACACCCCCGTCAAAATATATTTTATATATCTTATACTCATTTTATATCTTACAATTAAATAAACTATAATCGTAGGAACTATCCCATAATATACAGCAAAATGACTTTGTCCCATTAAAGCAAGTACAGGGAAAAACATCATTGCTGCTATATTAGAAGTATATTTTCTATCAGCAATATACTCTCCAAGTATAGGTATTAAAAGAAATGATAATGATAAAGTAACATTAGGGTTTCCAAATAAACTATTTGTATAAACATAATATATATTAAATAATGTAAATACAGACATAATTGCTGATATTGATATCCCAAACCTTTTATAAACCCAAAATAAAAATATTAAAACAGGTAAAAGCATAGTTATTAAATTAATTACTCTCATCACAGTTATATTTTCATTAGCAAGTTTATAACTTAATAAATAATGTATATAAAAAAATCCGCCTGGAACGCGAGGAGTTGTATCTTCATTCAAAGGAGCCATAACAAATCTTGCTCCTGTTACAGGAATGCTATTACTTTCATAATGCCTCTTCATATCATAGAAATGAGACATAAAATCATCATAAGGAGCTCCTGCTCTTTTAAAAGAATATACTCTATTAAAAATAGTCAAAGAAAAAGATAAAACTAATATTATCAGAGACAAATAAAAAAATATTTTTTTACTTTTCATAATCTACCTACATAATAAAAAAATATATTGCTTAAATATTTTTATTAAAAAAATATTTAAGCAATTAATTATATCATAAAATTTATAATTATCAATTAATATTTTTATTATAAAACAAATATTAAGCATAAAAAACATATGCCCTCTTTTACCGTTACAGAAAAACTTAATAAAAAAGAAATGTGTAAAACTATTAAAAGATTGTTTACTGAAGATTATTATTTCGATACATATTCAGTTAATGCTAAACAAAAAGTTAATAATATTGGTATATTAACTGATATTAGAAAAATAGCGAAACATTCAAAAATATAATTTTTTTCAAAAATAAAGCAACAGAATTATATAATCTTTTTAATGAGATAAAATCATATAAATATTTTTATAGTATTTTATTTACTAGAGGATTTTGTCTCCCAAGGAAATAACAACCAATCATCGTGATTTATGCTTCTATATATATATTTAGGTCTTATCTTACTGGTATGCTCTCTAATAAACAAAGCAGCTATATCAAACTTCTGGTCATCAAAATATTTTAAAGTTTCGCCTGTATCAGATATATCATCAACAATTAAAACAGATTTATCTTTTACTTTTAATCTCCACACCTCTTCCATATTAAGAACCATAGGTACTTTTAATCTATGCGAAAGCATAACAGCAGGAACTAACCCTCCGCGGGCAAGCCCATAAATTACTTCATATTTTATTTTACTATCTTCTATTTGTTTAGCTAAAATTTCAATAGCTTCATCAATATTATCCCAAGAGATTACATCATATTTCATAATTTATAAACTCCACAATATTTTATGAACGCAACTCTATGCTAAATCTTGTTTTAAGCATTTCAAGCAAAGAACTCTCAACAGCATTAATATCTTCTTCTCTTAAAGTCTTATTAGGATCATAATAAGTAATAGATATTGCTATAGATTGTTTGCCTTCTTTTACCTGCTCTCCTACATATCTGTCTACCACATCCACATTTTGTATAATATCATTAAACTTAGAAATAGATTTTATTACTTTGCTAAACTCAATATTTCTATCGCAAACTAATGCCAAATCTCTAAATACAGCAGGATATTTGCCTATATCTTTTAATTGCTGTTTTTTTACTCTTTTTTTGATAAGCTCAACGGCATATCTTATATTAATATCAGTAAAATAAACATCAGTATTAATATCGAATAGAGATAATATTTTAGGGTGAATTCTGCCTATAATACCTATCTTTTCGCCAAATATCACTATATCAGCCGACATAGTAGGTATAAACCAATCATGCTCTTTAGGTATAAGGTTATAATCACTGCTTTTTAAATCTTTTGTAAGAAGCTCTTCTACAACACCGCTCATATCAAAGAAGTCATAAGCTCTTGACTCTTTATTCCATAACTTTTCCTGATAAAGCCCAAACATAACAGCAGATAAATGCTTCTCCTCTACAAACTTATCATTTTCTTTGTAGAATATATTTCCAACTTCAAATAAAGCACCATTTTTATGTCTGTGATTTTGATTGTATGCTATGCTATTAAGCAAAGAAACCAATGTAGTAGGTCTTAAAACGTCCATTTCGCTTGTTAAAGGGTTTACAACGCTAATTAACTCTTCATCTTTAAAACCTATATTTTTAAACATTTTGCTGTCGCCAAGAGAATACTGCTTAGTTTCATAAAGTCCGTAAGAAGCCATCCTATGCTTAACAAAACTTATATCAGCATAATCGGTTTTAATAGGGTTGCATTTTATATGAGGCACATTAGAATCAAGATTATTGTATCCATAAACGCGTGCTATTTCTTCTATAAGGTCTTCTGCTATTGTAAGGTCATGTCTGTAAAAAGGTATGTCCACTTTTAAATTATTCTCACCTAAAGCAGATGCATTAAAACCATATCTCTTAAATATAGAAGATACCTGCATTTTATTCATATCAAGGCCTAAATATCTCTTTACAAGCCCGCAGTCAAATACTATCCTTGTAGCTTCAAATTGTTTTACATTTACTTCTTTAGCTCTTGATACTATTTTAGCATCATTATCCAATGTTACTATTAAATCAACAGCCCTATTTAATGCTGCCAAAGTAAGAGTGTGGTCAATTTCTCTTTCAAATCTATATGAAGCATCAGTTTTCGTATTGGTTGCTATAGTAGATTTTTTTACAGCAATATGGTCAAAATAAGCACTTTCTATTAATATGTTTTTAGTAGTTTCTTCTATTTTAGTGCCGTCTCCGCCCATAACTCCAGCCACACCTATAGGCTTTTCGCTATCGGCAATAACCAAAACTTCATCTGTAAGGTTAATTTCTCTGCCGTCTAAAAGCGTAATTTTCTCATCATTTTTAGCATTTCTTACTATAATTTTTCCGTCTTTTACTTTATCAAAGTCATAAGCGTGAAGAGGCTGCCCATATTCAAGCATAACATAATTTGTAATATCTACTATATTGTTTATAGGGTTAATACCGCATTTTTTAAGTCTGTTTTGCATCCAATCAGGAGAAGGCCCTACTGTCATATTGTTTATGAGTCTTCCTACATATTTGTAGCAGGAGTCTTGATTTTCTACAGTAATATCAATATTTCCGCCTGTAGCATCATAAGTATTTACAGAAGGTATGCTCACCCTCCTCTCTAATACCAAAGAACATTCACGTGCAAAACCTATAATGCTAACCAAATCGCCTCTATTGGCCGTAATTTCAACATTAAATATATGGTCTGTAGAACCTACAATTGTTGAAAGAGAGTTTCCTAAAATACTGTCTTTATCTTCTATATTTAATTTCTCTATATGATCATCTAATATCCAAATACCGTAAACGCCTTCAATTTCTTCATACCCCAACTCTGTTCTCGAACAAAGCATTCCGCTGCTTTCAAAACCTCTAATAGAAGCTTTTTTTATAGTAAGCCCATTAGGAAGCTTAGCACCTATCATAGCAACAGGAACATATATATTTTCTCTCACATTAGGAGCGCCGCATACTATAGAAAGTACATCATCTCCAACATTCACTTTACATACGCTTAATTTGTCAGCATCTGGGTGTTTATGTACAGTTAAAACTTTACCTATTATAACACCAGGTATATCGCCGCCTGTAGTCTCTATAGAAGAAATCTCGCTTCCAGAAAGAGTAATGTTTCTTGCAATCTCTTCCACCTCTAAACCATCTAAATTAACAAACTCTTTTAACCAACTCAAAGGAATTCTCATATTATAATAACCTCAATTAATAATTTACCATTGTTTTAAGAAATCTATATCATTATCATAAAACATTCTAATGTCTGTAATACCATATTTAATCATAGCAACTCTTTCAATACCCATGCCGAAAGCGAAACCAGTATATTTATTAGCATCATAACCCACATGTTTAAATACATTAGGGTGAATCATACCAGCCCCCATAAGCTCAAGCCAGCCCTCGCCTCCGCAAGTCTTACAGCCCTTGCCTCCGCATATAACACAAGTAGCACTCAAATCAGCACCAGGCTCTACAAAAGGAAAGAAATCAGGTCTTAATCTAATCTGAGTCTTATCTCCAAACATCTTCTTACAAAATAATTCTAATATTCCTTTCAAATCATTAAAACTTACATTTTTATCAACTAAAAGCCCCTCTATTTGATGAAATATAGGAGAGTGTTTTGAATCTATAGCATCTCTTCTTGCACATTTACCTGGCGAAACAACCGCTATAGGAGGCTCTGTTTCCATCATAGTTCTTATTTGCATACCAGAAGTATGTGTTCTTAATACATGCTCTTTAGATACAAAAAATGAATCATGACTGTCTCTTGCAGGGTGATAAGACGGTATATTTAAAGCCTCGAAATTGTGAAAATCATCTTCTATTTCATTACCTTCTACTACTCTAAAGCCTATTTCTGTTAATATACCCACAATTTCCTCTTCTACTTTTGTAAGCAGATTAACGCTTGCAGATTTAGGTCTTCTTCCAGGCATTGTTATATCTATTTTATTTTTTTCTAAAGATTCCAAAAATTCTTTATCTGCTAATAGTTTTTTCTTTTCTGTTAATGTGTTTTCACAATAAAATTTAAGTTCATTTATTTTTTTACCGAATTCTTTTTTCTCTTCAATACTCTCTATAGAAGACATATTTTTTAGAAGTTCTGTAATTTTACCTTTACGTCCCAAAAAATTAATTCTTATCTCATCTATTTCTAATTGATTTTTTGCATTTGATATATTTTGCTCGAAAAGTTCTCGAATAGAATCTAAATTATCCATCATACCAATCCTAACTAAAAATAAAATTATAATTTGCTATTATAATACATATAAAAATATTTTCAAGGAAAAATTTATATATATATAATTGAAATATAGTTTTTTACATATAAAAGCATTAAAACATTTTATTTAATTATATTTTTTAATAAATAAACTTTTTATAAAATTAAATTTAAAAAATATAATTTTTTTTATTCTACAATACTTGCTTATTTTGGTTATAATTTGTATTATATTGTAAAAAAAGTTTTTTATGGTAAAATAATAGCATATTGAAAATAGAATTTTATACAAAAAAAGAGGAAGCGATGAAGTTTAGATGTTTAAAAAAAGATATAGTAAAATCTATTGGAGTTACTGAAAATGTTGTTGAAGGAAAAGTAATATATAATATAGAGAGCAATGTACTTTTTCATCTTGCAGGCAATATGCTTACATTAACTGCTACAGACGGCTCCGTTTGGGCAAGAAGCAGAATTATGCTTGATGATTGCGAGGGTGAAGGTACTGTTGCAGTGTATGCTAAAAAAATAAGCTCCATACTTAAAGAAATGCCTGATGGTATGATTACTATAAATGTTGAAGAAAATGAAAAAATTAACATAGAATCTGAAAATGGTAAAACTAAACACTTAATTATTGGAATGAAAACCGACGATTTCCCTTCCTATCCTGAAAGCAATGGCGATATTAATTACATAATGCTTCCTACTAAAGAATTGGTTACTATGATTAATAAAACAATATCTTCAATAGCCAAAGAACCTTTTAAACCAGCTTTGAGGGGTATATGCTTTGAAAAAACTGATTCCAAATTTTTAGCAGTTGCTACAGACGGCAGAAGAATGGCTATTATAGAAAGGGAGTTTGAAGGAATTGATGCAGGTTCTTTCTCAATAATCATAGAGCCTAAGGTATTAAATGAGATATTAGTTACAGCTAATTATGATGAGGTTGAGCAGGTAAAAATGGGTGTTGACGGGCAGCAGGTATATTTCCAAGTCGGCAAATATGACTTTGTATCAAGCCTTATAGAAGGAAAATATCCTAATTTTAGACAGGTTATACCTAAAGAGTTTGCTTATAGTTTTAGGGTAAACAAAAATGATTTACTTGATGCTATCAGAAGAGTAGTTCCTATGATTAATGATGTTCGCTCTAAGAGAATGATACTTACTGTTTCTGAGGAGTCTTTAAAAGTTAAAGGCATAAACCAAGAGATGGGAGAATCTTTAGAGGAGATAGACATAAAATATACAGGCGAAGAACATTCTGTTGCTTATAATTATACTTATATTCAAGATGTAATAAAACAAATTGATTCTGAAATAGTTACATTTATGGTGAATAAAGATTCAAGCCCTACTATAGTGAGAGAAATAGAGAGAGAAGATTATTATTTCATCATTATGCCTATGAGCATTGGCGAAGAGTAATTTTTTATAATATTATTTTTAACTAAAAAAATTGAATAGTTTTATAAAAAACATAAAGCAACTATTATGTAGTTTTTAAAAAGCTATAATATTATTATACAAAACTATATTTATTGGAATAAAATATTTTTTATATTCAAGATATTTTCTTATTATGATGCTTTCATTGCAAATTTAAGAAAATTTTAAAAAAAGTGTAGAAAAAAAGCTAATTTTTTAAAAAAAATTAAAGAAATATAAAATTTTCAATTGACTTTTAATATATTTGTATTAGAATACAATTCATACAATTACAAATATAGCTATCGGGATAACCGCTATGAGTAACTACACTACACTACACTACACTACACTACACTACACTACACTACACTACACTACACTAATTCTATAACCGAATCATTTAAAAAAAATTGTCAATTATCTTATTTATTTCATAAAGATTTACAAACTTTCATTGCACACACAAAATGCAGTATTACTGAAAAGTATGCTGCATTTTGTATTTTTAAATCAATTTCATTTGTAAGTATTATTATAACAATAATATTTAAATAAAGTAAAAAAACAAAAAAATCAAGGAGAAAAGAAAAATGAAAAACACTTTATTAGCTCTAATGCTTGTATCATCATTATTTGTTATAAGCTGCGGAGCCGACGCAACAAAACCTGGGGACGCTTACAAAAGCCAACCAACAGAAACAGTAACAGGAACAAAAACAGTTGATATTACTGCCAACCAAACTGTAGATGTTTCAACTTTTGCAAGCTTTGGAGAGAAAGTAACAGAGATAGTTCAAATAACATCAGAAGGAACAACAATAACAACAAATACTGTATCAGAGATTAAAAAAAATAAAGACGGCGGCATATATCAATTTAATACTGATGCTACTTCTGGTATAGTTACATATAAATACAGCAAAAAAGTAATAGCACCTATCTCAACAGTAACAAATTCTAATCTTACAATTACTCCAGGTGATATTGGTCAAAATGGAACTGTAACTATTAGTACTCCTAATTATGCTGTTGGTATAGAAATTGTATCTATAACATATAATGGAGAATCTATTTATGATTACCAATTTGACTCAACAACTAAGATTATAACTTTAAACGGAATAACAACTGGTAATGTTACAGTAATACATCAATATGCAAATATGAATAAAATTGGAATGAAACCAACTAAAGAAGCTGTAATTGAAGCTGATACTGCTGGTACTGGTACTCCTCATACAATACAATTAACTGCTGCAGATGATGCTGGTAAAAGTTATATATGTATAGTTACTGATAATACTGCTACTCCTACATATCTTTCTGGAATAATACCATCTACTGGAACAATAACATTAACAACTATTATGAAAAACACAAAAATTAATTATCAACTATGGGTTTATTAATATAAAAACGGAGATTAAAAAATGAAAAAATTAATATTAATTCTTACTGTTTTATGCATAACTTTTGCATATTCTTTCGCACAAATTCCTACTGCTAATATGAATACTTTCATAGATAACTTGGATAATTCTGCTGTAAAAAGAGCTACTGCAGGCGAGTTTTCTACAGACAGCGATAAATTAAACGCTAAAGATGTAT
>CAKVCJ010000028.1 GCA_934725655.1 uncultured Brachyspira sp. | reverse complement strand
TAAATAACATCAACCAAGTCTTTAGATAGAGCTTCAACTATAGCATTTTTCGAGCTAATAAACATTATTTCTTATACCCATTAGGGTGATTTTTATGCCAATTCCAAGCAGTTTCAACTATCTTTTCTAATGAGTCTATAGTAGGAGTCCAACCCAACACCTCTTTAGCCCTATCACTGCTTGCAATAAGTTCAGAAGAATCCCCTGCCCTTCTCGGACAAACTTCTGCAGGTATAGCATGCCCTGTTACTTTTCTTGCCACCTCTATAACCTCTTTTACACTAAATCCGTTTCCATTGCCCAAATTACAAGCAATACTCTTACCGCCATTTTTAAGATAATTCATAGCCGCAATATGCGCCAAAGCCAAATCGCATACATGTATATAATCTCTCAAACAAGTTCCGTCAGGTGTAGGATAATCATCACCAAATATTTTTATATTATCTCTTTTTCCGAGAGGAACTTGAAGTATCAAAGGAATTAAATGTGATTCAGGATTATGATCTTCTCCAATGTCTCCGTCAGGATGAGCACCAGAAGCATTAAAATATCTCAAAGCTACATAATTAAAATCATAAGCCTTTGTATACCAAGATAGTATCTTTTCTAATGCAAGCTTACTGTCGCCATAAGGATTAGTAGGCTCTTTTCTGCAATCTTCTTTTAAAGGAATAGATTCAGGTTCTCCGTAAACAGCAGCAGTAGAAGAAAATATAAAGTTCTTTACTTTAGCTTTAAGCATAGCATTAAGAAGATTTATAGAGTTAGATACATTGTTGTGATAATATTTGGCAGGATTTTGTACGCTCTCACCAACTTCTATATAAGCACATAAATGCATAACAGAATCAATATTGTGTTTAGCAAATATTTCATCAAGCAAAGCACTATCTCCAATGTTTCCTTGATAAAAGTTTTTGCAATCTTTAATAGCCTCTTTATGTCCATACTCAAGTGAATCTATTACAACAGTCTCTATATTCTGTTTTAAAAGTTCACGCACCACATGCGAGCCGATATAACCAGCTCCCCCACAAACTAAAACAGCCATAATAAAAAACTCCTTTTATTTATAAAAATTAATTTTCAGCACCTAAGCTCTCTAAAAGCTCAGTAGTCTCAGCATCGTTAGCATAATATAAAACACCATCCCCATCTTCATCAGTGCTGTTAATATCAAAATCTAAATCATTAACCAAATATTTAATAACTTCTATATTGTCATTTAAAGAAGCAATATGAAGCCCATTAGCATCATAAATATTTTTAGAATCAACTAAATCAGGATGTGCTTCTACTAACATCTTTACTTCATCCGCACTTCCAGTACCGCAAGCCCACAAAAAAGCATTCCACCCATCTTCATCTTTAAGATAAGGATCCGCATTATTATCAAGTAAATATTTCATTATTCCTAAATCTCTATAAAATATGGCAAATATCAAAGGCGTAGCACCATCAATACTATAACTATCATCCATAAACTCACTATACTCGCTTTCATCTGTACTTATAGTATCATCAATTAATTGACTATCCATCTCTACTAATTCTGCCACCCTTTTTAAGCTATGGTTTCTTATAGCATCAAATATATCATACTCCTCACTATATTCTCCCTCTTCTCTATCTTTATATGCAAAGGCATAAGCACTCTTAGTATCAACAAACTTCCCATTAACCTTTACAACATTAGTATACTCTTTATGATATATATTATTAGGATCGCTGACATAAACTTTATTATTATTATTAACAGCAACTTCAGTTTCTTTCCTGCAAGAAAATAATATAACAATAGACAATATTATTAAAATAATAAACAATATTCTTTTCATAAATATAAAAACCGCCATTTTATATAACTTATTTATAAAAGCAATTATACTACAAAAATCAATTATTTTCTATAGTGATATCAAAATAAATATTGTATTAAATAAATCAAAAACAATTTAACTAAAAATATTTACTATTTTAATATATAAACTGTTATAAGTAATATAATAAATAATTGACTTTTTTAATAAAAAATATTAAACTCTATTAACTTTTTAAGGAGTCTCTATGAAACATAACATAATAGACGGATATAGAAAAATAGAAGGAAACTATCCAACATACAGAGAATATTTAATACATTTTTATTGTAAAGACTGTTCTAATTTCTGGGCAGTAGATGATAAAGAAATCAATATAGTAGAAGATGATGATTTAACTAATATAGATGATATAATAGATGATTCAGTATCCAATTGTCCATTATGCGGCTCAACTAATATAGCCAGAAGCAAAAAAAATCATTAATTATTATTTAGTTTATTTTGTATAAGTTCTATAATCTCTTTAGAATCGATTTCATTAGCTAATTGAAGTGCATCTTTATTCTCTTCGTTTTTTATGAGCAAATTAGCGCCGTTTTCTATTAAAATCTTAGCTACATAAATATTATAATTTTTTAAAGCTATAATCAATGCCGACTCATTTCTTACATCCACATCATCAAGATTAGCACCATTATTGATAAGGAAATTAACAGTTTCAATAGCCCCATCTTCAGCAGCATACATAAGCGGAGTTTTGTTACTAAAATCTTTAGAATTAATATTAATACCCGATTTTAATAAAGCCTTCACCTTTTTCAAATCACCATATAAACAAGCTATATGTATATTCTCATTATTTCCATCTAATCTTATATTTTTAAAAAGCCTCTTTAATACAGGAGTAAGTATAACCAAAGAAACTATTATAATAATTATTACACTGCCGTATTCCATACTTCTACACCTAAAAGAAAAACAACTTTATAATTACTATTATAAAAACATAAAATAAAATATCTTTGTAAAAATCTGCATCAATTTTTCAAATAAATTATATCTTTATTTTTAGTATCTATAACAATATTCTTTCCATCAAATTTCTTAGCATCTTTATAAACTACATAAGGAATATTTAAAGCCTTTAATAATATAGATGAATGAGAAAGAGAACTTCCATTTAACGATATCACTCCTTTTATGTTATCTGTAAAATTGGCTACAGTTGATACATAAATATTATCTGATATCAAAATAATATCTTTATTCTTAGGAAGCTCTACCTTTTTATCTAATAAAACAGCAAGCACTTGATTTAATATATCCAATATATCGTATTTTCTCTCTCTCATATACAAATCATCAAACTCATCAAAGCAATCATACATATTTTGCATAATATTTGTATATAAATATAAAGCAGTATGCTTAGAAGTTTCAAGCAAACTATCCACATCGTTAATAACCGCCTCATCAAGAAGCATAGATAAATGCGAATCAAATATAAGTGCTTCATCATTACAAAGATTCTTATTTTCTATTATCTGCTTTTGCTTTAATATCTCTTTTCGTACAGTTTCTATTGCATATACAAACTTTTCTTTTTCAGCTTTTATGTCAATATCTCTTTGTTCTTCATATCCTATCTTTATATCTAAATCAACATATTTAGCTAAGGCAGAAACATTACCCTCGCATACAATCTCAAAATCAGAGTTTACAGCATATGCTTTTTTTATTTCATTATCAGCAACTTCAAATTTACCATCAAATAAATCTTTCACATTCTCTAAAAACTTTTGTGCCTCTTCACCTTTAGCATAAACCTCAACAATATCATTATACTGAATGTTTAATAAAGATATTTTACTCATACTATCAGCAGATATGATATTTTTGTTTTTAGTCTTATTTGTGATAAGTACCGAACAATTGCTTTTTGAAACCATATTCATAAACATAAATATAGGTCTTGCATGCAATCCATTTTTTAATAATATTTTATATTCCTGCCTTATATAATCTTTCAAATTATTATCAGCAGCATTATTCTTCTCAGCTTCCTCCTCCTCATCATCATCTATATACGATTTCTTAGCATCTAAACTATTATTCAATTCTTTTTTTATCTCATCAATATTTTTATTTAAAGAAGCCTCAATAGCTGCTAATATTCCGCCTTCTAAAAAAGGAGCAGATGTTAGTTTTACTTTTTCTTTCTTATCATCATCGAGCATAGATATAGCCATCTCGGAACTAATAAGAGCACTGCCTAAATCACAAAAAATAATAATACCGTCATCAGTATACATCTCTTCTATTAGATTATAAATATCTGTAGGATCCGTACCTAATTCTTTAAAATCATCGCCAACCCCTCCAGAAAAACCTATAGGCACCTCTGTCTTAGTAATATCATAAATATATTTTTTCATATTTTTTGCAAGTTCATTACTATGCGAAACAAAAATTAAACCAACCACATTATATCCTTTTTTATTAATTTTTTTATTATAAATGAGCTATCAAACTCTTTATAAGCATAAACATAGAAGTAGCACCAGGATCTTGATGCCCAATGCTTCTATCTCCCAAATAACTAGCCCTTCCCTTTGTGGCTAACATATCAATTGTAGACTTCATGCCGTTTTCTGCAGCTAATAGTACATTTTCTCTAAATTTCTCTATATCATTAGCATTTTCTTTCATCGCATTTAAAGCAGGATATAGAGTATCAAGCATAGTCTTTTCACCAGCCTTAGATTTGCCCAAAGCTGCTATGGCATTAGTACCCTTATCAAATATTTCTGCTATATCATTTAAAGATAAACCATCTTTCTTATTAGCTGATATTCCCGCATTAAGGAAAAAAGTACCATATAAAGGGCCAGAAGCTCCGCCTACATTTTTTATTAAAGCAGTTGCTGTAGTCTTAAATAAAGATGCTATGTCATTTGTATTAGCTATAGCCTCTTTTACAAATTTAAATCCTCTGCTAATATTAATGCCATGATCTGCATCTCCAATATCCGCATCCAATTTGCTCAAATAATCTTTATTCTCTTCATAAACATCTGCTAAATTATTAATCCATAATTTAATTTTATCTATATTCATAAGTTCATCCTTAAATTTATCACATTCCCCATCTTAAAGCTGCAGTATGTACAGGATAATCCCAAAGTTTTAATATATCATCATTTACTTTCATTAAACTAACAGAAGCACCTGCCATATCTATAGAAGTCACATAGTTTCCCACAAGATTTCTAACTATCTTTATATTTTTTTTGTTAGCAACTTTTTCAACCGCATTATAAAGCAAATAAAGTTCCATTAAAGGAGTGCCGCCCATACCATTAACCATACAAATAACTTCATCATTGTTTTTATAAGGTATATCAGAACAAATAATATCCATCATCATCTCAGCAATCTCATTAGCACTTTTTACAGGCATTCTTTCTCTTCCTGGTTCGCCATGTATCCCTATTCCCATCTCCATTTCATTATCGGATATATCAAAAGTAGGCTTACCCACAGCAGGAACAGTACAAGATGTTAATGCCATTCCCATAGAACGAGCATTCTCTTTACAATAATTAGCATACTGCATCACTTTATCTATATCATCGCCCCTCTCAGAAGAAGCTCCGCAAACCTTCTCAAAAAATACTGTAGCTCCAATTCCTCTTCTTCCAGTAGTATATAAACTATCTTTAACAGCCACATCATCATCAATAACAATGCTTCTAACATCTATTCCCTCAGCCTTACACATCTCTTCAGCCATTTGAAAGTTCATAACATCGCCAGTATAATTCTTTACTAAAAATACAACTCCCCTATCATTTTTTACAGACTTAGTAGCCTCTTCCATTTGATCAGGAGTAGGAGAAGTAAAAATAGCTCCAGGGCAGGCAATATCAAGCATACCATACCCAACAAAACCAGCATGCAAAGGTTCATGTCCAGAACCGCCGCCAGATACTAAAATAACTTTATTTCCTTGATTGGCCCTCTTAACATACATAGGTTCATAGTTCACTTTTATTATATCACCATGAGCCTTTTGCATACCTTCGAGTTCTTCTAAAAGAATATCGTCGATGTTGTTAATGATTTTTTTCATAGCTTCCACCTTTTTATAATAAATGATTACTATCAAATTATAATTAAAATGCTCTATTTTTGCAATATTTATTTTTAAAATAAATAATTATGTTATTTTTATAATATTTAATTACAAATTGCTTGCAATTATTTTTTAATAAATATATCATTACTTAATATAATATCAAGGGGGGTAAAATGTTTAAAAAAATATCTATTGCAATATTGATATCTGTATTCTCTGCAATATCTTTATTCGCTCAAGAAACCACAGAAACAACTACTACTACTGATACAACAGTTACAGGAGAAAAACCAAGAGAACAATTAGATCAAAACTTCGTAGACGCTCTAATGAATCAAGATGAGTCTCTTCTAATTAGTGCTATAGAAACAGGTACTCCTGAAGTAAAAGCATTATGTTTTGAGGCTTTAAGTAAAAAAGGTGCTACTAGTGATTTACTTGTACAAACTATTAACAGATATGTTGGTTATGGTTTGGGAAGTGTTTCAGGCTCTAATTCTGATTCTATGGTAAGATATCAAGCTTTACAAGCTGCTAAAGTTGCTAAATCAGAAGCTACTGTTGATTACATATCTCAAATGCTTTTTGCTGAACAAGAAACTTTTAATATTATTGCTGCTGTTCAGGCTTTAGGTGAGATTGGAAGCGAAAAAGCTGTTCCTGCTTTGCTTTTCCAATTAAGATTAGGAAGAACTCAGGGAATAGTTTATGAAGTTGCTGTTGCTTTAGGTAAAATCGGAAGTCCTATAGCTCTTGGAGATTTAATTAATCTTTCTCAAGATGATCAATATTTCTTGGCTATAAGACAGGCTTCTATAGATGCTATTAAAAATATTAAACCTGCTGCTAATAATCAGAACAATACTCAAAATAATACTACTGAACAAACTCAACAGTAATTTTAATATTTTTATTGATTTATATAAACCCGTCATTATTAAATGATGGGTTTTTTATTGTATTATCTGAAATATATTTTAATAATCATTGATATGATAAAATAAATGCATATACTAAAACTTATATAATTTTAAAGGATTTTTATGACTATTGAAGAGTTTAATTCCAAATATTTGGTAAATCGTGAAAATACAAATTCGCAAAAATGGGAAACTTTAAAAGACAGAAGATTTAAAACTTCAGGACTGCTTCCTATGTGGGTTGCTGATATGGAGTTTAGAGCCCCTGATGAAGTGATAGAAGCTTTAAATAAAAGGGTAAATCATGGGGTATTTGGATATACTGTCTTATGGGATAGCTACTTTGAAGCTTTTTTTAATTGGCAGAAAAGCAGATACAATATAGACTTAAAAGAAGAATGGATAAATTTTTCTACAGGAATAGTAACGGCATTGTATTGGCTTGTTAATGCTTTTACTAATAAAGGGGATAGTGTAGTTATACTTACTCCTGTCTATTATCCTTTTCATAATGCTGTTAAAGATAATGGAAGAAATCTTGTTAAATGCGAATTAAAAAATGATAATGGCGTATTTTCTATTGATTTTGAAAAATTAGAAAATGATATAAAAAATAATAAAGCAAAATTAATGATATTTTGTAATCCTCATAACCCTGCTGGAAGAGTGTGGACTGATGAAGAAATAGACAGAGTTTTTGATATTTGTAAAAAATATAACCTATATATAATTTCTGATGAAATACATCAGGATATGAATTTGGGTATAAGACCATTTATTTCTGCACTTTCTATAAAAAATAAAGAAAAATATTTAGACAGATTAATAGTATTATCTTCAGCTTCTAAAACATTTAACTTAGCATGTCTTTTAAACTCTCATATTATTATACCAGATGAAAAAACGAGAGAAATATACAGCAAATATGTAGACACTGTTAATAGGACAGAACTAAGTTTATTAGGAATGGTTGCTACAGAAGCTGCATACAGATATGGTGCAGATTGGCTTGACGGACTATTAAAAACTATAAAAAGAAATTATGAATATATTAGAGACGAATTGAAAGAAAAAGTTCCTGATATTATAACAAGCCCATTAGAGGGTACATATTTACCTTTTATAGATTTGAGAAAGGTTGTAACCCCTAACAGAGTGAAAGAGTTTATACAAGATGATTGCAAAATAGCGATAGACTTTGGTGAATGGTTCTCGGATAATTGTAAGGGCTTTATAAGAGTGAATATAGCAACCGATTTTAAATATATAGAAGAGTTTGTAAATAAAGTAACTTCACAATTAAAAAATAAAAATTATAAATAATAGCTAATTATAGGAGCTTTAATATGAAAAACAGTTTTTGGAAAAATTATAGATTTCCTATCATGCTTCTAACAGGTGTGATTATAGGAAGTATTATTGGCTTAGTATTCAAAGAAAAAGCATCGGTATTAAAACCATTCGGAGATATATTTATTAATTTATTATTTACTGTTGTAGTGCCTTTAATATTTGTATCTATAAGCAACTCTATTGTACAGATGGACAATATGAAGAGATTAGGAAAAATTGTAGGAACTATGTTTATAATATTTTTTATTACAGGTATTATTGCAGGTTCGATAATGGTTTTTATTGCTGTAATATTTAATCCTGCTGAGGGAGTTAATATACCTATGGAAGCGGTAAAAGATATGCAGGCTCCTAAAGTGTCTGAACAAATAGTAAAAATGATAACTGTAAGCAATTTTGTAGATATACTCTCAATTAATAATATGCTTCCTATGATTATATTTTCTATATTTTTTGGTTTTGCTGTGAAATTAGTTGGCGAGAAAGCAGCAGCGCTTGTAAAATTACTTGATGCGGCTAATGAGGTATTTATGAAACTAATATCTATAATAATGTATTATGCACCTATAGGTTTGGGAGCATATTTCGCTAATTTAGTCGGCACATTCGGCCCGCAATTATTAGGCAGTTATGCGAGGGCTTGTGCTATATATTATCCTGTAGCATTTTTATACCTCATAATATTCTTCCCTATTTATGTATATATTGCTGCGGGTAAATATGGTTTAAAATCATTAAAATATTTAATAGCGCCTATAATTACTTCTTTATCTACTCAAAGTTCATTGGCTACATTGCCTGTAAACTTAGAAGCAGCTGAAAATATAGGAGTTAAAGAAGACATTAGAAATATAGTATTGCCTATAGGTTCTACTACACATATGGATGGAACTTGTTTAAGCGGTATTTTAAAAATTTCTTTTCTATTTGGCGTATTTGGAATGCCTTTTAACAGCATAGAAACTTGGATTGGTGCTATTATATTTGCTGTATTTTCTGGTGTTGCTATGGGTGCTATACCAGGAGGCGGATTAATAGGAGAGATGTTAATTGTTTCTTTATACGGATTTCCTCCTGAAGCTTTTGCTATTATCGCTACAATTGGAATACTTGTAGACCCGCCTGCTACTATGGTTAATGCTGTTGGAGATACTGTGGCTTCTATGTTGGTATCTAGGGTAATTGAAGGAAAAGATTGGTTTAAAAACAAAATTACTCAATCTTAAAATATTATAAAAATAAAAGCATGCTAAAATAACAGCATACTTTTTTATTATAGCAAACAACATCCTATAATTGATATTTATTATTCTATATTATATAATTATATTAATATTTTTTACTCAATTTTATTAATACATAGGAAAAAGATATGAGAAGAGAGTTAGCTATTGTTTTGGAAACATATAATAACAATATTGCTAAAGTACAATTACAAAGAAGTTCAAGCTGCGATGGATGTAAAATATGCTCTGTAGGCAAACCAATCATATTAAGAGCTAATAATAATATAAATGCTTCTAATGGAGACAATGTTATTATAGAAGTAGAAGAACTTAAAAGAGGTACTAATTTCTTTGTGTATATAATACCATTAATTTGTCTTATAATAGGATATTTTGTAGGTAATTATATATCGAAAATCGCTGATATTAATCATGACTTAGGGCCTGTGATTTCTTTTGTATTCTTTTTTATTTATGTATTTTTTGGTGTAATAAAATTAAAAAAAAATAATAAGGTTATAGCTAATATAATAGCAAAAAATAATTTATGAAAATTAAATATATAATATTTGTTTTGATGTTATTTTTATTTGCATCTTGCAAAACTAATTATGAGACTTTTTATAAGATAGGAAATGATACTGTATCTTCTGTTTATAAGATTACTACTTTAGAAATAAAACCAAAAATAGATAAGTTTGAAGATAATTATATATACACTTTTAAAAATGATACCAATGCTTTATATAATAGCGTGAAGTATGCTAATTATTTATGGAAGAATGAAGGATATTATATAACAGAACATAATGGTTTCGGAAAAGAAAATGGAAGCGTAGAATTAGCAAAAAGTTCAATAGACCCTAACAAAGTAATAAGAATCAATATTCATTCCTACACTAACAATTCTTTTGATGTTGCTATATCATTAGTAAACGGAACACTAAAGCTAAAAAATAATATAAGCAATAATTAAATATTATCCATATTAAAGTTAAGCCAATATCCAAGCTCTACAAATAATTTTTTCTCTTCTTCATCAAAGCTTATGAGAAGCCCTTTATATTTTAGAAGTATCTTATAAAAAATATTTTCATAAGTGTTTCTATCTATTGGCATATCATTATTAGATAAGAACTTAATATCTCTCAACAAATCAAATATAATTTTTCCGTTTCCTGTTTCATAAAGTTCAGTTAAAGCCTTTTTAATATTTTCTCCGACAACATTAGATATACCGCTGTTAGAAATAAATATACCAGCATTCCTCGCATCTTTTAATTCTTTAGACACCTCATCATAAGCATCTCTTCCCTTTGATACTATAATCTCTCTTAATATAGGAGAATACATAGCTCCCATTAATCTTCTATAGTCATAATCTGGGGTAATATCATTTGTGTTAAAATATTTAAATAATTTTTCATATTCAGGATATACTTTATGCATTATGTCATCTAATTTTGATATATCTTCTTTAAATAAAGAATCAGCAAATCTGTCTCTAATATCAGAACTTAAATCTTTTAAACGCATAGTATATACTAAATTATCATTACAATCTTTATTTTCAGAAAGTGTTATATTGTTTTTTAATTCATAATCCTCTTCAATAGTATCAACTTTAAAATATAAATCTGCTGTTATATTATCAGTCATTACGCCTTCAATATGATTTTTATCTATTAGAGCAGCTTTAATATTATGCTTAAAAATATTAATTTCTTTTTCTTTATAACCGCTTGCAATTAAATTAAATATAAACTGATTGATAATATAAAGTTTAGTAAATAAATCTATCTTAGCATTTTTCTCATAGAAATATCTTGCTGTATGATGTTCTTTTTTATTACTAATAGAAGTTTCCAATGCCTTTAAAAATTTCTGATAAGCCTCTTCTACAAAAGGAGCATTTTTATCTTTAACAAGCATTCTCGCATAATGAAAAGCTCTCTCTGCATATTGCATGTTTTTAATAGGCTCTATCCTAGAAACATCTTCAAAAAACCATCCGCAAGAAGTATAAGCAAATAATGAGTATTTATAAGATTCCATTAAAAATATAAACTCTTTAAAAGATATATATTTAGAGCATATTTCATACAAATCTTTAGCATCAGAATCATTATATATAGCCCTAACATACTCTTCTCTAATAGAATTCCTCGATTCATTAGTGAAGTTTAAAAATAATGCAAACAATTTATCTTGCATATTTCTAAGTATATCGAAAGCCTCTCTAAGCCCCTTTCTCCAAGACAAATCAATAACACCATCACCCCCGCATCCGCAATTGCTTCTCCACCTCTCAACACCATGCGAACAGCTCCAAGAAGTACCCCTCTTTCCTTCGCCTTCATGCAATATCACCTCTTCAGTAGGAGGACATATACTTAAATAATGCTCATAATTTGTAGGAGTGATATTATCATAGTGAATATTATCTTTGAAATATCTTGCCAAACACATATCCCCAAAAGGCTCATGATGCCCATAGCTCTCACCGTCCGTAGCAATATTAACAAGTTTTCTCTCCCCATAAGCATTTCTTATTCTCTCAGCCAATTTCTCAGCAGAACAAAGCAAATGCTCAAAAGCGATAGCGTTAGATATATAAGGGTCATAAAAAAATACAGCAATCCTCTTACCATTATGCCCATAAAGCCAATAAGGTTTTGATG
>CAKVCJ010000027.1 GCA_934725655.1 uncultured Brachyspira sp. | reverse complement strand
ATACTGAAAGCTTTATATCTTCTGCTTCATTCCAAGAGACTACTAAAGTATTGACTAATGCTGCTATTAAAGGTAAGGTTGATAAGCTGCTTGGATTAAAAGAAAACGTTATTATCGGACATCTTATACCTGCTGGTACTGGTGTTAAACTTTATAATAAATTACATGTTTACAACAAAGAAAGCGGCGATATGAGTAATGATAATGATATAGATTCTTCATCTAAAGAAGAAGATGTAATGCAAATTACAGTTTGATAAAAAAATAAGATTAGTAAATTAATAAGCGATAGTACAAATTGTATTATCGCTTTTTTTATTGTAAAAAATTAAATTAGTTTTGTTAAAATATGGCTATATTATTTTATATTTATAAAAGTTATAACATTTGCACTTTTTGGTTCTTTTTGCGGCGGGAAAAAGAACAATAAAAAAATTTGATTAAGATACAATTATTTTAGTATATATTTAAATAACTATATTTTGTCAAAAAAATTTAAAGTTTTTTTATTTGTGGTGGCTTTGCCCCCACACCCCCACTTCTTTTATTGGTATAAAAGAAGCAAAACAACTGCATTTTTATCCAAAATATACGCGTTATCTTACATTTTATATTATTATGAGCATGTAAATCTAAGGAACCAAAAAGTGCAAATATAGAATTATATTAAATATTTTAAAAACTTTTGAAACAACTCTATAAATAAAACTTGACTTATTAAATTATTTTTATATAATAAATGGTATGTGTAAGTCAATTAAAACAATTATAAAAAATAACCGCACCGCACCGCACCGCACCGCACCGCACCGCACCGCACCGCACTAATATCATATTTATCTAAAAATTTATTTCATATCATATTCAACAAGATAAAAAATATTGTATATAAAATAGCTGAAATTTTATTTTTAAAAAATATTATGTTTACTCCTAAACATATAAAATCTTATAACATATTCAATTTATTAATTATGTATATAAATTTATTTTATATAAATCAAACAAATTTAAGGAGTCTGAAATGTTAGAAGAAAATAATAATCAACAAAATCAAACAATTATATCTAGAAATGCAGATGAAAAATTCTGCAGTTTTTGCGGTAAAATCATTAATAAAGATGATGAAATATGTTCTCATTGTGGAGCAAGACAAATGATATACCCTGCTAAAAAATGGAGTACACTTTTACTTTTATGTATATTTTTACCTGAATTTGCAGCACATAGATTTTATGCAGGAAAACCAATAACAGCAATACTATTTATATTAACTGCAGGCGGATTTTTAATATGGTGGATAATAGATATTATTATGATTTTAAGCAAAAATTTTAAAGACTATCAGGGAAGAAAAATAATATCATAACAATAAAATAACAAAAATGAATAATTATTCCACCTTAAATACTTAATAAAAAAGGAGAAACAAATGAAAAAATTTATAGAAAGAATTAAAATATTTTGGAGTATGTATATAGTATTATTTATAATATTCTGTATAGGCTCCGCAATAATTATGGGGAAAATAAATAAAGATGCAGTATCAATACCAATTATTATTATAATAGCTGTTTTATTTATAATAATATCAATATTATCCATTACATTATCTGAGGATAGTAAATTATTTGCTATACTCTACAAATCAAGCAGAATTACTAGATATATGATGAGCATATTTACAGAAGCATATAGAAGATATGGACTTATGACTAAAGATAAAAAATTAGTATGTTCAAAATGCGGAAGTATTTATCCAAGAACTCATTCATCTAAATGCGACAGATGCGGAGGCAGTTTGCATTGGAATTAGGATTAATTATATTAAATTAGGGCTGTATATTTTTATACGGCTCTAATTCAAAAAATATTAAATTATTAAGGAATAATTTTTATGAAAAAACTAATAATTTTTTTTATGTTCATAATGTCTTCAAACATTTTTGCTGAAAATATAATAGAACTTTATTATTTCTATTATACTAATAAATTATATCATAGCACACTAAAAACAGAAATAATACCTAAAGACTGCATATTTATAAATGAATATTCAAATAATAATACTTACAAATATATATATGATTTTAAGAAAAAAGAAAAGAAATTATTTTATAAATATGTCAATGATGAAGGTAGTTATTACTATGATTTTAATAATAATATGTATAAAAATTTTACAGATAAAAATATGTCAAAAAATTCAATGTATAAAGTTACAAAAAATAGATTTGGTGAAAGTTTATATGATAGAATAATATATGAAGATGGAAATTACTATGAAGATGATTTTAGTATTATGGATAGTTTAAAACAAAAAATATATTTCTATAAAAGTGATACTTATAATACAAATTATATAAATAAGGCGTATAAATATAGTTTAACCCAAGATGAAATAATTAATAAAAATTCTGCAGGAATATACTTATTAAAAGATACAGAAAATAATAATTATGTATATAAAAAAATAACTAGTATATTATGTTTTCAAAATGAATATTATTATGGTATAAATGATGTAAATGTAGATGAAAAAAAATTAAAAAATTACAATAATGATGGTAATATTCAATTAATATATAATCCTCAATTTTATTATACCAGCACTATAGCTCAGTATATAGACAGCAAAGATTCATTTCTTAATTTATTAGTACCAAAAGGCTGGTATACTAATACGGATACTTATTATTTAAATGAAGATGAGTATAAAATAACAAATTATCTTGATTTAAAATCCAAACAAATAATAAAAAAAGATTATAATACAGTAACTAATGATTATTTAAAAAGCGTTATTAGCAAATCCAAATCTACTAAAACATATATATATTTAAAAAATTTCTACAATAAAGAAGATATGGAAAATAATGTAAATAAATATAAAGATACTGAATTAATTGGATTTATACCTTTAGAAATTTTTGAATATTATTTACAATAAAATAATAAAAACCTTACAGTATAATTAATATATAAAAATTATAATGTAAGGTTATAATTTTATTCTCAATTTGTATTTTTTAGTTTTAAATATTTGTGCAGTTTTTCCTATTATAAATCAAAATATTTTACTTTGTATAAACTCTTCCGTTGTGTTTTGATTTTATTTTGGATACTGTTTCGCTAATCATATTAACTGCTTCCATTACGTCTGCAAATGTATCAGGTTTTATAGACTGTGCACCGTCACATAAAGCATGCTCTGGGTCATTATGTACTTCTATAATCATACCGTCAGCACCTGCTGAAATAGCAGCAAGTGTGAGCGGTAATGCCATCCACGCTCTTCCGCTTGAATGTGAAGGGTCGCCTATAACAGGTAAATGGCTCATTCTTTTTATTACTGGTATGGCTGATACATCGAAAGTGTTTCTTGTGTATGTTTCAAATGTTCTTATACCCCTCTCACACAACACCACATTTGGATTGCCTTTATCCAATATATATTCTGCACTCATAAGCCATTCTTCCATAGTGTTAGCTAAGCCTCTTTTTAAAAGTATTGGCTTTTTTAATTTACCAACCTCTTTTAAAAGCTCGAAGTTCTGCATATTTCTTGCACCAATTTGAATCATATCAACAGTGTTTTCAAAATCTTCTAAATGTCTTATAGATACAATCTCACTTACAATAGGAATTCCAACTTCTTCTTTTGCAAGTTTTAATATTTTGAGTCCGTCAAGTGCTAAGCCTTGGAATGCATAAGGGGAAGTTCTTGGTTTGAAAGCTCCTCCTCTAAGTATTGAAGCTCCTGATGCTTTTACGCTTTTTGCTATATTTATTACTTGCTCTTCGCTTTCCACAGAACAAGGGCCTGCTATAATTACTGGCTTTTCTGCACCTATTTTTACTCCGCTTACATCTACTATTGTATCTTCTTTTTTGAATGCTCTGTTTGCTCTTTTGAATGGCTCTTGTACTTTTAATACTTTATCTACGCCTGGTAATGTTGCTATTAATTCTTTATCTACTTTTGAAGTGTCGCCTACAATACCTATAACTGTACAGTCTACTCCTACGATTTTGTTTGTACCAAGTCCTAAATTAGTTAATCTATCTGTTATATTATTAACTTGTTCTTCTTTGGCATTTGCCTTCATTACTATAATCATATTCGTTTTTCTCCTTAAAAATATATTTATTTTTTTGATAGTAATTTATTAATAATAAGCATTATATTTTATCATAATGTTTTTATTATTTAGATTAAATTAAAATGTATGTGTGGTTGTTTAAAAAAAGATACTCTGGCGCTTTAAACGCCAAAATAATAAAAAGACTTAAAGTAATAAGCTAAGAAATTATTTGTATTTAAAATAATATTACCTTTCATAGTAATATAGTATATTAAAAATAATTAAAAAGTCAATAGGTATTAATAAATTTAAATAATTATTTTAAAAAATAAATTAATTTTTGTGTTTATAATTAATAAGCTTAAGTAATAAAAATTACAAAAGCTTATTAATTATTTTTTATTATATTTTAAAAGTTTTTATTATCTCGCAAGCTTCTTCAACTTCTTTCATACTAATATCTCTATGTGTTACAAATCTTAATTTATAATCACCAAAAGAACTTGCTCTTATTCCTTTTTCTGCAAGTTTATTTACTATCTCTATAGATTTTTTTTGTGTTTTAGCTATTACAATATTAGTTTCAACTTCATCTAAGCTTAGCTCACCCAATTTTGCTTCTATCACAGCAGCGGCAATTTTTTTAGCCTTTATATGATCTTCTTCTAATGAATTAATATTATTTTCTAAAGCATATATTCCTGCAGCAGCCATCAAACCAATCTGTCTCAATCCTCCTCCTATTAACTTCCTAATTTTGAAAGCCTCCTCTATAAACTCTTTTTTTCCGCATAGCATAGCTCCCATAGGTGCACCTAATCCCTTTGATAAACAAAATGTAATAGAGTCTGTATTAGAAGCTATTTCTTTTACTGAAGCTTTTGATGCAATTGAAGCATTAAATACCCTCGCTCCGTCCATATGCATATGCACATTTTTTGTTTTTGTAAAACTATATAATTCTTTCAAAACTTCTATAGGATATACGCTTCCGCCATGCCTATTATGTGTATTTTCAACTTCTACTATATTGATATTAGACATATAATAAGGCTGGGCAGAAAAATAATCTTCTATTATAGATTTGGTTAATATTCCTCTTTTAGTTTTTACTTGCAAAGGCATAACACCTGCTAATGCAGCAACCCCTCCAAGTTCATAGTGTATAATATGTGATTCCTCTTCTAAAAGTATCTGTCTTGTTTTTGATGATAATATTAATAGAGGTATTAAATTTCCCATAGTTCCGCTTGAAACAAATATTGCTTTTTCTTTTCCTGTGATTTCTGCTGATATATCTTGAAGTTTATTTACTGTAGGGTCTTCCATATAAACATCATCGCCGCATTCTGCTTCATATATTGCTTTACGCATCTCATCACTTGGCTTAGTTATTGTGTCCGTTCTTAAATCATATACTCTCATATTGTTGCTCCTGTGTATAATAAAGGTTGGTTATTTATATTTTATATTCCTTTTTTAGTATAAAAATATAATATTACAATTTTTATAAATGTCAACTATGAAAAAATATCGCAATACTTGATAAATTAAATATTATTAATATACTATAATTTAAATACAATTTATATTATAGTAAATATTTACCGATATATATAATATAATATTCTTATTTTTTAGGTAGTTTTTTATATGTTTGATTTAGATGTTGTAAATGCTTTTAGTAAGGGTACTGTAGTTATATTGAAGAGTTATTTTAATTCTAATGTTGGGAAGGGAAGCATAAAAATACATAGAAATGCTAATCATGTAGGCGGAGTTATAGTTTTTATAGGCATTAATGGAGATTTAAGCGGAAGACTTATGTTTAATATGAGTAAGGCTACTGCTTTTAAATTGGCTTCGGCTCTTAATATGGAATCTATTACTGTTATAGATGATATATTTATTTCTACTATAAAAGAATTTGTTAATATGGTTGCTGGCTCTGCTATTAATGAACTTTCTACTAAGCATATAGATTTAGATATGACGCCTCCTGCTATATTAATGAGCGACCAATTATCTATGCTTGAGAAAGAAAATGATAAAATACTCTCTATATGCTATAAAACAGAGCTTGGCGAAATATTTATGAATTTAATAATCTTTAATCAAGCTCCATCATGATTAATTATTTATTAATATTATTTGCTTTTACTCTTCTTATAAAATACATAGTCTCTAAAATAATAATATCAAAGAAAGCTAATATTTTCTTAAATAAATATTTTCAAGATGAAAATAAATTATACACAATAGAAGAAGTTTCAAATAGTTTTAAATTGGATAAAGAACATTTTAAATATCTTATAAGCATATTAGAAACACATAAGTATTTTAGTTTTTTTAATAAAAGAGGCGTTACTATGGTAAAAGATTATTATTCAAGATATGAGCTTAAATATTTAGCAGAGCTTCTTATAAAGAAAAAGAAATTAAGATTTTAGTTTTTGGTTTATGTCATATACTAAAACTTTTTTATATAATTTTATGTTATACAATATATTTAATACATATTTTTTATTATTTGTGGTGGCTTTGCCCCCTGCGAAGCGTGCCCTATGGGTACACTCCCCACTTCTTTTGCCGATAGGCACCTACTCGGTATTGATATAAAAGAAGCAAAAGAACTGCATTTTTTTAACTTAAAATGTTTGTATTATCTTATTGTATATTCCAAACATATAAAGCTAAAGTACTTGCACTTTTTGCTACTGGAAAAAGTTGAATAAAATAAAAAATTATATAAACAAAAATTAAATCACTATAAATATTTTAAATTTAGTTCTTATAACTAATAAATCTATTCCAACTTAGAAGAAAGTAAATCTTTTTCTATAGAGTTGCTTAAAAACTCAACAAATACATCATAAAGTATAGGGTCTAATTTTACATGCTTTTCTATAAAATCTTCTTTCATAATGTTTAATGCTTCTTCAGGAGTAAAAGTTTTTCCTCCTCTATATTTTCTTGCAGGGTCGATTAAAGCATCATAAACATCTATTATCTCAAGCATCTTAGCAGGGAAATAAGCAAAAGCATCACAATCATCTATTACCTTAGCCTCATAAGACATAATTCTCGGTATTTGAAAACTAGGTACTTTTTCTAATTTTAATTTGTATAAACGCTCATAAGGCCCATAACCAAGACCATAATATTCATGATGCAAAGCAACTGTTAAAATAACCTCGAGCGAATATTCAGAAGTTTGACTTACTAAAGTGTAGCTGTTAAATAAATGCTTTTTTATTCTTTCATAATCTCTTCCAGATTCACCCTCAAAATAATCCAAATCTTTTACTTTTCCTATATCATGAAGCAAAGCTCCAATAGAATACAAGTTCATTTCCTTCTCTTCTACAAAACGCATTCCATTATCTATACAATCTTCAAGTGTTCTAAAGTCTTCGTATATTCTATATTTTTCTGAAGAGGTAGTCATATTCTCATAATATTTTTTATATACATTAGGGAAAGCTGTTCTTATGCTATGTATTAAATTTCTTCTTTTTATGAGATTATTATAGAAAGCAAGAAAATTTACATAAGAAACAAATACCCTATTTGAATGCGCCATCACGCCTCCATCAGAATAATTTTTTAATTCTGTAAAAACTTTCTGCGTTTCTAAATTTTTTGAAAGCATATTAACTATAGTATTTACTAAAGAAGTAGTAGTATCATTAATTTCCTGATTCTCTAATTTAGCCTGATCCTGTGTAATCTCATTTCCTTTAATTTTTTTTATGCTTTCAAACATAGTCACTTTAGCAATAAGTCCAACATCGTTGCCAGCATCTACTATCTGCTGGGCTGTGTTTCTATTAATTGCATGTTTCTCATCAACTTTAATTTCTTTGAGTTCTTTATTGTAAGTTTCAATTATGTTTACTTTTTCATAATAACTCATTTTAGATATTTCAGATATTTTTCTGCTCATTTCTTCTGCAGCTTCTTTTGGAGTTTGAAATACATATTTGTTTGTTTCTATATATGTTGCAGCAGTGTTTGTATTTAATAATTTAAACTCATTTATAAAATGAGAAAAACTTTTAGGAACATATAATTTTACATTAGAGTATTTTGGATTATCTACAATAAGACTTAACTGCTCTGTAGGAAAAGCTATTATATTATTTTCTTTATCCATTCTAAATAATGGAATACTGTGTGCTATTAAATTATCTTTTATATCTTTTATTTCATCTAAAGTAAGAATGATGTATTTATCAATATTTAATTCATCTGGCATACTTATTAATTTTCCTTAAAAATTTTATATTAAACATATTTAGTATATAATATTTTATAAAAAAGTAAAAGTATTATTTTTTTATAATTTTCATATTATTTTTTATTTTTTCTTTTTACTTTAACCCCAGGACAAGGTCTGTTAAATTTACCAGATATTAAATTTCCATTTTTGTCAGTATATTCATTCCAATAAGGATAAGTACGGCATTGTTTTGGTTTGGCATTATGTATAATACATTTATCATTTTCGTCTAAGAAAGGGCATCTGTTTTCTTCATCTACTTTAATATGATATTCAAGCGAGTAGCTGTGTTTAAGGTATTTGCTAATGAATATAAGAGGATTAATATTTAAATATTCTGAGGCTTCTTTAATATCTTCTAAAGAAAAATAAACATATCCTTTTTCTTTACAGCATAATCCGCAGCCTATACAAGAAAATTCTAATATATCATTTTTCTTTTTGATTTTTTTCATTATTTTATATTATTAGCAGCATTTCTTACTATATTAGCCATATTAGTTTTACCAAGTTCAATATATCTGTCAGCAACCTTTATGTAAGCATCATATAAACTTTTTTTTTCTCTATCATTCATATCTTCAATTTTTTTTTTACCGTCATCAGGAAGCTTTATATTTACATTAAATACTATTTTATCAGGATCTGTAAATATATTATCATTAGCAGCAAATATCATAGGCCATTTTCTCGCATCTCCAAGCTCTTTTACAGCAATAGAAGTTAAAGTATCTGTCCACTTAGTTTTATACAAATTACCATCTATATATGAAACAGCATTGTTTTGAGCATTATTTTGTGCTGCTGGCGGAGTAGGAGGGTCAGGTATTACAGGCGGGTTAGGCAATTCAGGTTCTTTTGGTGGATTAACATTTGTATTAACAGCTGTGTTTGTTTTTACTGCTGCTGATGTATTTGTTTGAGTGTTATTAGTTTTTAATTGAGTATTATTTGTTATTTTATTTACTTGATTATTAGAAACAATATTATTAGTTGTAATATTATTAGTTATAAGTTTATTAGTATTAACATTTTTTATATCATTTTGCTGATTAGTTATAATATTGTTTTTATTGCTGCTGATGGCATTAATATTTGACATGTCAGATAAATTATCATAATCATTTGTCATTTCATTAAGATTTTCATTACTCAATACATTTTCATTTGTAACTATATTGTAAAAGCCGTCATCATTATTATCGTTTTTAGAAGTTAAGAATTGGAAGCCTAAGAACGATAAGCCTAATATTATGATTATAATACCGATGATTGGTATTAATTTATTAGATTTATTTTCATCTTTAGAATCAATAGAATGGTCTGGAACTTTATATGGTTCTACAGGCTTTTTCTCTATTTCTGGAATAGCTGTAGAGGCTTTTAATTCTTCTTCAGTTTCTATGATTTTTATGTCTTTCTCTTCTAATTCTTTTAATTTTTTATTAGAATAATTTGGATAATCATCCACTGGAGTATTTTCATCTATTTCTGCTGCATTTTCTATTGCTTTATCAATTTCTTCTTGATTAAACTTGGATTCTTCAGTTGAAGTGCTTTGCTGAAGTATAGTAGGAAGAACAGTTTTTCTGTTTTTGAATATATCACCTTTAGTGTATGTTACTTTTTCTTTAATTTCTTCTGTTTTTTCTTTTGAAGTTTCTTGACTTTCAATATTTTCTGTTTCTTTATTTATTTCTTCAATATCTTCTATATCATTTTTTATTTTTTCTAATTCTTCTTTTATAGTTTGAGTTTCTTTATCTTTAGAAATCTCTTCTTCTTTGTATTTATCAAACGAATCAAAATTATATTTTTTAACAACTTCTTCCAAAGTTTGAGGCTTATCATAATCATCTTTAATTATTTCATTTTCTTTTTTATTTAATACTTCATTTACTATAGTACTTGTTTTATTGAAAATATTTTCGCTTTTAATTTCATTATTTGTTTTTTCTTCTTTAGCCTCATTTGCAATTTCATTTGTTTTTTCTTCTTCTATTTTATCATCAGCTACTACTAAATGTTTTTTTGCTACTATAGGTCTTGAAACATTTTTAGATTTAGCTCTTATAGCTTCTTTCAATAAAGTAATAGATTCTCTTTCTGAAGTTTTTTCTGTTGTTTTAATAGGTTCTATTTTTCTTATAGCAGATGATGTTTTTAATGGGGTAAAAGATGTTTCTTTTGTTTGTTTATTAGCTTCATCGATATTATCTTTAGCAGCTATCTTTTTGAATATATTATCTATTGTTTTTTGAGCATCATCTTTTTTTAAAGAAGTTAGAGGGGATACGGTTTTTTTTACTTCCAAATCAGTTTTTTTAGCTGTTTCTTTTTTAGCAGCATCAGTTTTTTTAACCGAAGCAGCAGGTGTTTTTTTTACTGTAGTTTCTTTATTGTTATCTTTAGCAGCAGTTTTTTTAGCAACCGCTGTCTTCTTTTCTGCCGATACTTCAGTTTTTTTAACTGTTTCTTTTTTAGCAGCATCAGTTTTTTTTACTGAAGCAGCAGGTGTTTTTTTTACTGTAGTTTCTTTACTGTTGTCTTTAGCAGCAGTTTTTTTAGCTGTTGTAGTTTTCTTAGCTACAGTATTTTTTTTTGCTTCTTCTTTATTTGTTGTTTTTTTTGTTGCCATATTCTTACTCTGTAATATTTTGTTTAATTTTTATGATTATATTTCTTATAGTATTCATTTTTTCATTATCAAATATATTTTCTTTAATGTTTCCCTTTTTTAATAAATCTATAAGATATTTATTTAAATCTATATTATCATCATTTAAGTTATATTTTTTAGCTATAAAAACCGAATTAGCCATAAAAAGTATTATTCTTAATTTATTTCCATCAGAAGAATATTTTTCTATTATCTTTTGAGGATTATCTATACCAAGACAGCTTAAACTATAACAAACTTTGAAGAACAATTTATCTATAGCTTGTTTTACTTGCTGTTCTTTTTTATTTTTTTTGTTTATTGTATATAATACAGAAAAATCTCTCGGATTAAAATGGCACATATCAGCAAAAAACTTTTCTTGATAAGGCATTAGATAATAGTGACTTTTAACTTTAGATTCAACTCTTGTAATAAAATTATTTTCTTCCAAAGTATCTAATGATTTAACTATAGTAGCATTTCCTCCAATACCAGCCTCATTTAGCATTTGAGAATGTGTGGTTTTTGCTATTCCATTTTCATAATCGTAATTGGATACTAAAACTCTATATACTTCTTTAGCAGAAAGGGGTAATTTTTTCCATTTGTTATTTTCTGTTATAGATTTTGGAATGAAAGAGCATAGAGCAGCTATTGATATAAAGGTATCCTTATCAAGATTTTTGATACTCTCTAATTGTACCTTATTTATGATATCTAACATAGTTTCCAAAATATTTCTCCGATTATTATAGATTATAATGATACATTAGAATTAAGATAAAATCAAGATTAACAAAGAATTTTATAATTATTAAATTTTATTGTATATTTCATGAAATTTATTTTAATGATATTTGTATTTTTATAAATTGTTTTAGTTTGAAAAAGAGTTTTTGAATACAAAAAAAATATTTTCTCAAATTTTCTTTTATGATGATTAAATTATTAAAAAAGTTCTTAAAATAGGGTAAAATTTCATTATATTTTGTTTTTTTGCATTAAAAAATAAAAAAAATCCAAAAAAATGATTATGATTTTGCTGTAAATTTTTAATGTTTAGAATTTGGGCGGCAAAATATGTATAATATGTAGTATATATATAGATATTTAAGGCAAATTTAGAAAAAATTTAAAAAAAATGGTTTTAAGAGTATTGCTATTTATCAGACTCATGCTATAATAATAAAACAAACGATGAGAAATAAAAAAACATCGCTTGAAACAAAAAGTTCTTTGAAATATGGATAGCAGAAGCTAAGTTTAATAAAACAAAACACAACTGGTGTA
>CAKVCJ010000026.1 GCA_934725655.1 uncultured Brachyspira sp. | reverse complement strand
TGTTTTTCTTTACTTAATTTACTGTGTTTCATAACTAAAATTTAATAAATTTTAGTTATCTGGGTCAGCCCCAAATTTAATTACACTCCCCACCCTTAAGGCTTTTTGTGTTATCTGCTATTTTTTACATTATTTTTCTTTTTTGTTTATATTGTTATTTTTGCGACCCGCCCAAACGTTTTTTAAATTTAAAATTCACACACCGCACGTAGAATAATATTTAAAATATATATAGATTTATAATTTTAATCTTTATTATATATAGAGCTTAATTAACCGTACGTAATATTTTATGCTAATATTATGGTATTAAATTTTTTAATACTAAAAATTTTTAAGTTTGTCATTTTTTTTATTTAACTTTTTCCACTCTTCGCATCCATACCTAAAGGCACTTCCTTTGGTTGCTGTGAGGACTTCGTCAAAATTTATGATTTTACCATGCGTTGAATAATGTTAAAAATTTAACAAAAACTTTGAAAAACATTTTTTTATTAAAAATAAAAAAAATGTTGCATTTTAATAGTAATAAATAACTATAATATGTTTACTTATATTTTTTATATTATATAATTTAATAAAAGGGATAAATATGAGTTATACAATATATATTGATGAAAGCTGCCAAACTGGTGATGACTTATTAAATAATGAACAGACTCATTTAATATACTCAGGTATTTTAATAGATGATAATGATTACCAACAAATAATAAAATATATTAATAATAATACTAAAATTAAAATAGGAATGGAAAAAAAAGATAACTATTTTTTTGAAAAGAAAGACGGTATTAATTTATTTAATGAAATATCAGCATGCAAAAATACCAAATTGTATGTTACAATAGTAAATAAAAAATACATAGTAAGCAATTATGTAATTAGCACATTCTTTAATTTTATAGAATTTTTTAATTTTATAAGATTTTTAAATCACGAAGATTTCGAAAAAAAATTAAAGAAATTGCAAGATGATATGTCTAATACTCTTCATTATCATTTATCTATAAACACAAATTATAATAGTAAAATAGAATATTTTTATGAACAAATTGGAAATAATAAGTTATCATTAAATATATTAGATGATATAAAGTCAATACTATTAAAAATATTTACAAATTATGATATGTATAATTATATCAATAATATAAATACTCAAGATATATTAAATAAATCATTGAATATGAAAAATAATAACATGTTAAATCCCAATAATTTTATGCCTGATATATTATTAGATTTTTTAATTAAAGTTAATAAAGATAATTCTAATGTTAATATTGTTCATGATCAAAGGAGCGATATAAAAAAAGTATTTAATAATTTAAAAAATTATGAACAACATATGAAAAATATTAATACAAATTTTATAGAGGCAAATTCAAAATTTGAAATATTAATCCAATTTGCTGATTTAAGTTGTAGATTTATTAGGAAACAATTCAATAACAAAATAATTAAAGATGATATTAAAAATTTAATAAATAAACATTTTTGTCAGAATGATAGTTTTGTAAGACTTCGTTTTTTTACATCATATGAAGAAGAAAACAGTTTTTATAAAAAATTAGGAAAAAACATAAATCTTGACATAGATATTTCTTTCAAGAATTTTAAATTATATTTAGATTTATTAAAAATTAAAAATGTAAGTAAATATATAATTTTATTGTTTTTATTTTTAGTTTAACAAATAAGTTTAAAATTTAAAAAAACTTGGTCGGGCTTTAACATTTATAAACAGGTAATAAAAAAATAATTTAAACTAAAATTTTAAAATACGCTGTAAAAAATAAAGACCGTGGTATGTAATAAAAGTTTTAAAATTTAATTACATTTCCCCACCCTCAAGGCTTTTTGTGTTATCTACTATTTTTTGCATTATTTTTCTTTTTTATTTATATTGTTATTTTTGCAACCCGCCCAAACGTTTTTTAAATTTATTGCCGCTTTACCGCACGGTTTAGAAATTAATTTTTAAAGGTTCAATTCTAATATGGTTTAAATAAAATATTAAATTTAGTTTACCGTGCGTTGAATATTTTTAATATTTTAAACCTTGAATTTATTTATTAATCTTATATGCTTTAAAATCATAATATAGGGGTTTTATAAAATGAAATTCGCTTATTTAATAATGGATAAAATCTTTGATTCTAAAAAAGATAAAGCTTCAATACATAATGGAGTCTCTCAAATAATCGGTGTATCAAATATAGAGGAGGCTATTGAAGTGGCTAAAAACTTGCAAAAAGAAGGAATTGACTGTATAGAGCTTTGCGGAGGCTTTGGCGAAGAAGGAGCTAAAAAAATAATAGAGGCTACTGAAAACAAAATAGCTGTAGGCTTTGTGGTGCATCTAAAAGAGCAAGATGATATTTATAACAAACTATTTTCTCACTAAATTTTTATTTAATTAATATTTTTACGTAAACTTGTATTGACAATTTTCTTGTATATGTTAGAATATACTAACACTTTATTAGATTATTAAAATTAGCGAAAGGAGTTTATTTATGAAGCTAACAGAATTTGACATAGAAGAAGGTTTTGTTGTGGATAATGTGGAGACACAGGGGGAGATAAGGCAGAGAATTATAGAGATGGGTTTTACTGCTGGTGCTAAAGGCTGGATTGTGAGAAAAGCCCCTCTTGGCGACCCTATTCAAGTTCATATTATGGACTATGAAATATCTTTAAGAAAATCTGAGGCAAATGGAATTGAAGTTTCTAAGGCAGATGTTGAAATTAAGAAAATGGCTGATATAAAAACAGGCAAAGTAAAAAGAGATAAAAAAAATAATACCTGTGATTTATTTTTAGAAGACAAAGAAGAAATCAGTAAAAAATTAAAAGTTCCTTCAAACAACACAAAATTAAAAGTAGCAATTGCTGGTAACCCTAACTGCGGTAAAACAACAATATTTAACGCTTTAACTGGTGCTAATTATAAAGTTGCCAACTACCCCGGTGTAACGGTTGAAAAAAGAGAATACTCTATGCTATACAACGGATACACCTATGATTTGATAGACTTACCCGGGGTTTATAGTTTAAGTGCTTATTCTCAAGATGAGGTTGTAGCTTGCGATGTGCTTCTTAATGAAAAACCCGATTTTATTATAGATGTTATTGACTCTACAAATTTAGAGAGAAATCTTTATCTTACTTTACAGTTAGTGGAATTAGGAATACCTATTTTATGTGTGCTTAATATGTATGAGCATGCAGAAAATGAAGGTATAAACATAGATGAATCAAAATTGGAAGAGTTGTTTAGACTTCCTGTAATGAAAGTTCATGGTAACAAACATGAAAGCGTACTTTTAATATTAGATAAAATAGAAAAGATATATGAATCTGGAAATAAGCTTCATAGAGAGGCTGCTTTAGAATATGGTGCAGATGTAGAGCAGTCTATAAAAAATATAGTTAGCTCCATGCAGGGAGATATATCTGAGCTTCACAAGAGATGGCTTGCAATAAAGGCATTAGAGAAAGATGAGAGAGCAATACACTCTGTAAGACGCGAATGCAACAACGGCGGAGAAGTAATAGAGACTATAAACAAAGAAATTATCAGATTAGAGACAAAAGAAAACTCTAAGACAGACTCTATTATGGCAGATAAAAGATACTCATATATTAGAGGTGCTTTAAAAGAAGTTATAAAAAGAGATGATATACAGGCGTTTAATTTCACAGACGCTGCTGATGTAGTATTTTTAAATAAATGGCTTGGCATACCAATATTTTTAGGGGTGTTATGGCTTATATTTAAAGTTACATTTACGCTTGGAGCTTATCCTCAAGGCTGGATTGAGATGGGTATTGGTGCATTAGCATCTTTTGTATCTAACCTTTTACCTGAAGGAAGTTTGCTGCAATCAGTAATAGTTGATGGTGTGATAGGCGGTGTTGGTGCAGTGCTTTCATTCTTCCCATTAGTATTAATATTATTTGTTGGTATATCTTTCCTTGAGGACTGCGGTTATATGGCAAGGGCTGCATTTTTAATGGATAAAGTTATGCATAAGTTTGGGCTTCACGGACAATCATTTATACCTATGTTTTTAGGTTTCGGATGTACTATACCTGCTACTATGGCTGCTAGAACTTTGAGAAACAAAAAAGACAGAATTGTAACTGTACTTATAACTACATTTATGAGCTGCGGTGCGAGGATTCCTGTTTATGTATTATTTACAGCAGCTTTCTTTTCTCCAAAAATGGCTCCTACTGTAATGTTTAGTATATATATAATTGGCGTAATAATGGCTTTTATTGTGGCATTCATATTAAGAAAATTATTTTTCAAAGGCGATGAAACTCCTTTTGTTATGGAGCTTCCTCCGTACAGAGTGCCTCGTGTAAAAACTGTTTTAAGACATATGTTTGACAGAGGTTGGATGTACATAAAAAAAGCTGGTACTTATGTATTTGCTGCTTCTATTTTAATATGGGCATTGATGACTTTCCCTCAGTATAACCCTACAGAAGAAGAATCTCTTGAGTTAATGGATAAAGCAAAAACTGTATTAATATCAGAAAATATAGATATAAATGATGAAGAAGCTTTAAATGCTGAATATGATAGACTTGCAGCTTCTGAAGGTTTAAGACATAGCTTTGCTGGCAAGTTAGGAACATTTATAGAACCTATAATGAAGCCTTTAGGTTTTGATTGGAGAATAAGCATTGCCCTCATAGCTGGCGGTGCTGCTAAAGAGGTGTTTGTTTCAACAATAGCACAGATAAAATCTATAGAAGAAGATGAAGTTACTTTAATAGAAGCATTAAGAAATGACCCTGTATTTAACCCTATAGTAGCTTATGCTCTGTTATTATTCGTATTATTATACTTCCCTTGTTTTGCATCAATAGCTGTAATAGGCTCTGAAATTGGTAAGGCTTGGATACCTTTCTTAATTGTTTATACTTTAGCTGTGGCTTGGATAGTTAGTTTCGCATTCTACCAAATTGCTGGAAGAATAGCAGGAATTATCTAGACTTCATAATATAACCTATTTTTATTATAATTACAGATACCTGAGTTTAATATTTGGGTATCTGTTTTTTTATATAAAATTTTTTAATAATTAAAAATTTATAAAACCTAATGAGTTTACTATATTGCTAATTAGGTTTTTAGTGTATAATATTATAATTATATTTATGAGCGAGGGGATTTTTATGGAATTAAAAGTATTAAATAAACAAAATAATTCAAAAATGTGTTTAGTATGCGGATTTAAAAATGATTTAAGTTTAAAGGCAGAGTTTTTTGAGCTTGAAGATAAATCGCTTTGTGCTTTAGTAACTTTTAAAGACTATCATCAAGGATACCCCGGAAGAGTGCATGGCGGAATACTTGCTGCTATATTAGATGAAACTATAGGAAGGGCAATGATGCCATACACCGGGGAAGATAAATGGGGCGTAACAACAACACTTACAACAAAATATAAAAAGCCTGTGCCAATTAATGAAGAGATTAGAATAATTGGGAAAATCACTTACGGCAATGGAAGAATGTATGAAGGAGAAGGCTATATACTTCTTAATGATGACACAGTAGCAGTAACAGCAAAAGGCAATTATATATGCATGAGTTTAGAGCAAATAGCAGAAATGGACCCGAACAATGAAGAAGATTGGTATGTAGAGAAAAAAGAAACAGACCCTCAAACTATAGCCGTACCATAATTTATATACTTAAATAATTGTATTTTTTAATTTTAATTTTCATAAATTCATTATCAACTTTTTCCCGCCGCAAAAAGTTGCAAAAAGTGCAAATATTTTAGTTTCATATAAAATATAAAATAATATCATATATTTTTGGGCTATATTTCATAAAAATGCAGTTCATTTTAATTAATATAAAATTCATAATCTTTTGCTTTAGAGCAGGATTTTTTCAAAGCCAAATGAATTAAATCTAACTTAACCTTATTAATATATTTAGCTGAGTAATTGCATATTGAAACGCATCTCATACAAGATATACATTTATTTCTATCAATTATTTTAGGATTATTAATATTTATTGCTTGAACGGGGCATTTCTTAGCACATAATTTGCAATTATTACATTTATTTTTAGTTTTAGGGACTAATGGCGCTTTATTTATTTTTTTATATGGACGGTTTCCTTTTAATTTATGTTCATCTAAAAAATCAGAAGCATTTATTATTTTAGAAGCAAATTCTTTAAGCTTGTTTATATCATTTTCATCTGGCCTGTTAGAAGCATATTTATAAGCTATAGAATGCTTAGCAATTGCAGCTATAGCAGAAGTAACTTTAAAATTTAATTCTTTTGCTATATCATAAAGTTCAATTAAAGTGTCATCATAATCTCTATTACCATAAACAGATATAACAACAGTATTGGCTCCATTACCTTTTATTTGAGATATTCTTTTTGATGCTATTTCTGGAACTCTGCCTGCATAAGATGGTACTGCAATAATAGCAATATCATCTTGAAATATTTTTACACTTTGAAAGTCCATATTATAATCAGTTAAATCAATTTCTTCTATACTTGCCTTATTCTTTTGGCTAATTTCCAAAGCAACTGCATCTGCAACTTTTTTAGTTCCGCCTGTTGGGCTAAAAACAATTTTATATATATTCATAATAAAAAACTCCAAACATAATTTTTATTAATTATAATAAAGTTTTTTAGTTTATCAATATGCATAAAAACTAAATTTTTACGAACTTGAAAATTTTAGCATATACTTAAAGAAGTATGTTTTATAATTTAAGTTTTTGTTTTATTCAACTTTTTCCCGCGTACGAGCTGTACCACCTTGCCGCACGGTAATGCCATGTTTTAATTATAACTTCTTATACGTGCGGGGGAATACCTTTTAATATACAATTAAATTATAAAATTTATAATAAAATGCAGTTCTTTTGCTTCTTTTATACCAATACCGAGTAGGTGCCTATCGGCAAAAGAAGTAGGGGTACGGGGACTAGTCCCCGAAAAAACAAAAAATTACAAACTTAAAAATCTTTAATACATAATAAAATTGCTTAAGAATCTCTCTTCAATGTTGATTTGAGGTTTGAGAAAAACTCTTCTTCGTCCATCGCCATATCTTCTGGAAGCCCTTTTCTCATCTCTTCCAAAAATATCGACGGAGTGCATTCCACATCTCTGCCTTGCTTTTTTCTTTTCATACAGTATGTTAATGTGAGGTGCTTCTTTGCCCTCGTCATAGCAACATAGCAAAGTCTTCTCTCTTCTTCTATCTCTCTGTCTGATGAGCTTTTATGATGAGGAAGTATGCCGTCTTCCATGCCGCATATATAAACATAAGGAAACTCTAAACCCTTTGCCGCATGTATACTCATAAGCATTACGCCTTTCTTTTTCTCTTCTTCATTATTTTCTTCTATACTCATTAAAAGTATTCTATCCAAATAATTTTTTAAAGTGGCGTTTTTATTTCCTTTTTCGTATTCTGCTATACCATTCATTAGAGATTCGATATTTTCTATTTTTTTGCTTCCTTGTTCTTTCGTATCGCTTGAATTTAATACTTCATTATGATATGCGATTGTATCTAAAAACTTATTAATGTTTTCGTAGAGTTTTGGTTTTTCTAATGTGTTTTTATCGACTGTAAATATTTCATTATAATAATGAATAATATCCAAAAAATCTTTTATTCCTGTTTTTGCCTTTGGAGGTATATCATCTATATTCTCATAGTCAAGTAATGTTTGATATAATGACACTCCGTTTTTTATGCTTATTTCATTGAGATTATTAATTGCAACTGCCCCTATTCCCCTTTTTGGTATATTAATAACCCTTAAAAGCGAAACCTCATCTTCTGGGTTAACAAACAGGTTTAAATAAGCAAGTATATCTTTAATTTCTTTTCTCTCATAAAACTGAAAAGCACCAACCACAGTATATGGAATCCCTCTAAACCTTAAAGCCTCTTCAAAAATACGCGACTGAGAGTTCATTCTAAAAAGTATAGCAAAGTTTTCGTAGTTTAAATTTTTGCTTATTGCAGTTTGTGTGATATTTTCTGCTATAAACTGTGCTTCATCTCTCTCATCTTCGCAAGGCATAATAACAGGTGGTATACCTTCATCATTAACAGCAACAACCTCTTTTGCTTTTCTTTGCGTATTGTTGCTTATTACAGCATGCGCCGCTTCAAGTATCGCCTTAGTGCTTCTATAATTTTTATTTAATGTAATTATTTTAGCTTCTGGATATTCATTTTCAAAAGAAAGTATATTTGATACATCAGCCCCCCTAAAAGCGTATATACTCTGGTCATCATCGCCTACTACAACTATGTTTTTATATTTTGAAGCTAAAAGACTTGTGAGTTTATACTGTGCTAAATTGGTGTCTTGATATTCATCAACCATAATATATTTAAATCTCTCTTGATATTTCTCCAAAACCTCAGGAAAATGAATATATAAATCAATAGTTAAATTAATAAGGTCATTAAAATCAACGGCATTATATCCTTTCAAATAATTCTGATAAACCTCATAAACTCTTTTCGCAATCTTCTCCAAATCATCATGCGGTACTACTTCATTCGGCTTTATTAAATTATTTTTGTATCTGTCTATATACCAAGCAAAAAGGTTTTCATCATAATTAAGAGTATTTACTTTAACCTCTCTCAAAATATTTCTTATAAGAGTTCTGCTGTCTGAAGAAGAGTATATGCTAAAGTTTTTTTTGTATCCGAGCTTATCTATATCAAGTTTAAGCACCCTCACACAAAAAGAATGAAAAGTACTGATTACTAATTGTTTAGGTTTTTCTTTAAGCAAAGCAGCTATTCTCTCACGCATTTCATTAGCAGCTTTATTTGTAAAAGTAACAGCAAGTATATTACTTGGCTCTATTCCGTTTTTTATTAAATATGCAATTCTCTCTGTAATTACTCTAGTCTTACCGCTTCCTGCACCAGCTAATGCAAGCATAGGGCCGTTAATATGCTCTACAGCTTTTTTTTGCTCTTCATTTAACATTAATGCCATAAAAAATAAAAAACCTTTATTTAGAAGTTGGAAATTTATTATATATTATAACGAAATATATACAAGCATAGGGGTTATTGATTAGAAAATGGTATATATTAAAACTTATTAAGTTTTTAAATTTTATTGTTTATGGCAGCTTTTTCATCTTGCGAAGCATACCTCTATATAAAGCTAAACACTTGCGCTTTTTGCAACTTTGACGAAGTCCGCACCGCGACTGAAAGGAGTCCTTCAGGGCGACCGAAGGAAGTGCCGGAGGCGTGGCCCAAAGAAGCAAAAAGACTGCATTGTTTAGCTCAGATTTAGGTATTACGTTATATTTAATACATATTCTTTAAATATAAAAATATAACATTTATAAATCTAAAACACTTGCACTTTTTGGTTCTTTGACGAAGTCCGCAGAGCGTAGCTGCGAGAAAAGAACAATAAAATAATTTACAAAAAATATTTATTTTAATATATTTGAAATATTATAATCTGCTCAAAAAATCTAACTTCTTTTCTATATGATAATTGTCTCCGCCTTCATGCCCGTTAAAAGTGTAAACCTCAATAGACTTATCTCCTGCATAATTATTATAAGCAGCAAACACTGTTGAAGGAGGTACTATTATATCCATAAGCCCAACAGAAAATAATGCCTTTGCTTTAGCCCTCTTAGCAAAAAATGCTCCGTCAAAATATGAAAGCGTATTAAAAACTATATCTTCTTTATCTCTATTTGTTTTGCAGTATCTCACTATTTCATTATAAGGCAAAGTATCTGTAATTGTAGAAGCCCTTTTATAATCACACAAAAAAGGAACATCTGCCATCATAGCCTCTATTTTTATATTTGAAAGCTCGCTTAAAGCACAAGCAGCCAATGCTATTCCTCCTCCCTGACTAGAACCGTTTATAACAACTTTTTCTGTTAATGGATGTTCTTTACTTGCTTCTATTGCTTTTAGAGCATCTATAAAAACTCTTTTATAATAATAATCATTTTTGTCCAATATTCCCTTTGTGAGAAACCCATCAGCATGCACTCCATAGCCTTCAGGGTCAACTGTTGAAGCACCGTTACCGTCTTCAGCACCCTGCCCCCTTGTCTCCATCACAAATACGCTATAGCCTGCAGACGGAAAAACTATATGATTAATAGGAAAATCCCTGCCGTTTCCATATCCTAAGTATTTAACTATGCAAGTTAATTTATTGCTGTTCTTTGGTGCTATATACCAGCCGTTTATTGTATGCCTTTTGTAACCAAAAAAGCTTACTTCCCAAACATCAAAAAATTTTAAATGTGTTTGTATTAAATTATACTTCGCTTCTGGTTTATGATTATTTTCTTTTATGTTGTTAAGCCAAAAGCTGTCAAAATCATTTGGCTCTGTGGAGCTTCCTTTATACTGATAAAGTTCATCTATAGATAAATCAAAAAAAGACATTATTATTTCCTATTAATATATTTTTTTAGGTATTTTCACATTCTTAAGCTGTTCCAATCTGTTTATAATAATCTTCTCAACTTCAAAATTGGAAGGCTCTTCATTTTCAAAACTGTATCCGCTTGCAAGCATGAGAGTTTCTTTCTCTTGTACATAATTACGCATCTTCCTATATATTATAGATATTCTAAATAAAGATAACTTTTGTCTGTAGCCATTTAAATATGATTGTCTATAATAATCAATTGCTGATGTTCTTCTGTTTCTTGCATCATAATGCTCCGCCAATTTAAAATATATTCTTCCCTTCTCCATTTTATTATAGCTTCTCTCGGCCATATTAATAATTTCTTGTTCTGTTTGAGAATAATTAGTTTGATCTATAAGCTTTTCATATATATCAAGCAAATTAAAATAAGCATCATATTTATAAGAAGGTATAGTTAAATTATTAGCAAATTGTATTGATTTTTTATATTCTTCTACAGCTAAACGGTATGTGGCAATTCCGCCTTGTTCTGCCGGGCTTCCAGCTTCACTCTCATATATTACACCCAAAAAATAATGAGCATCAGCATTTTCTGGATAATATAACAAAGTTTTATTCATAATAAATAAAGCATAAGAAGTATTACCGTCATTTATAGCCCTTTTAGCCTCTCCTATATAAACCCAAGCAGGCTGCAATTTACCATCAAAAGATGACATAAAAAAATTAGTATCTATCCTTAAAGTTGTAATAGCCGTATTTGTTTGGGAATATAAAGATAAACAAAAAAATAAAAATATAAATAAAAAATGTTTCATAAGATATTACACTGCAAATAATAGTTTTTTATAAATTCTTATTATTAACTATCGGTATAATAAAACTTTATCTTATATATTTTTTTAACTATTCATATATTTATTAACTATCTCATCGTCTTCTAAAGCTGTAAGTATCTCTACTCCATCTTCTTTAACAGCGACAGTATGTTCATAGTGAGCAGATAAAGAGCCGTCTCTTGTCCCAACAGTCCAATCATCATCTTCTATATATATGGCATGATGCCCCATATTGACCATAGGCTCTATTGCTATTACCATATTAGTTTTAAGCACAGGGCCAAAACCTTTTTTACCTCTGTTAGGCACAGCAGGCTCTTCATGCAAATTAGCTCCTACACCATGTCCGTTAAACTCTCTCACCAAAGAATAACCAGCATCTTCTGCTGTTTTTTGTATAGCATAAGAAACATCGCCCAAATGAACACCGTCTCTTATTTGCTTTATACCATTAAAAAAAGATTCCATAGTAGTATCTACAAGTCTTGAAGCCTCAGCAGATACATTGCCGACTTTAAAAGTAAATGCCCTGTCTGAATGATATCCCTTATAATAAACACCTATATCCAAACCTATTATATCGCCGTCTTTTAATACTCTTTTTTTGCTGGGTATGCCATGTATTATTTCATCATTTATAGAGGCGCATATTGAAGCAGGAAATGGCGGGTTGCCGTAGCCCTTAAAAGAAGGCTTAGCATTTTGCTTTCTTATATAATCATACACAAACTTATCAAGCTCTTTTGTGGATATGCCAGGCTCAACAAGTTTGCCAACCTCTTTAAATACATTTGCTAATATATGTCCGCTTTCTCGCATCAAATTTATTTCTGATTGTGTTTTTATTTTTATAGCCATTTTTAATGCTTTCCTTTATTTATCAATTTGATTGATTCTCTGTATTATTTGGGTTATCAAAAGTATTTTCTGCCTCAACTTTATCACTGAAAGAATCTTCTACTATTTTTGTAATATTTTTCTTCTGTCCGCCTGTAATAGTCATCTCACCTTGTATAACAGCTCCCTCACCAACATCTATCTTAGGAGCTTCTATGTTTCCTAAAACTCTTCCTGTTTCTATTAATACTACTTCATTTGAAGCTGATATATTACCTATTAAAGTACCTGCTATTGTTATGCTGTCTGTAAT
>CAKVCJ010000025.1 GCA_934725655.1 uncultured Brachyspira sp. | reverse complement strand
AATGGAGTTTCTTTGGGGCTTTCATTATATATTGATTTGTTTAGACTTGATTATGCTATAATATTTGATGAGTTTAATAAAAACAATATTTCGCATGATTTTGGTTTAAGTTTTATGTTTTAATAATCATTATGCCTAATATATGCAAACAATTAATATCAAACACAGAAAAATGCGGCAGAGAAGTTTATAAAGATGATTTATGCATCATACATCATAAATCAGAAAATAAGCCTGCTAATCTATTTAGAAACATTATAAGAGATGATATATATAGAGGATATTATAATTTTTCTCATATGGTTAGCTATGAAGGCTTTAATTTTGAAAGTTTAAAAATAGAAAAAGATTCAAATTTTAATTTTTCTGATTCTTTATTTTATGCCCCATTTAATATTAATAATTTGAAATTAGATATATCACTTGATTTCACTAATGCTTTATTTGATTCAGGCATATTTATAAAGATGTCTAATATAAACAAAGAAATCATAATGAAAAATACTGTTGTAAATATGGATTTAAACTTTTCAATGTCTAATTTTGAATCTATTAATTTGTATAATGCAAAAATTAATTGCAATGCCAATTTTACTAACTCTGATTTTATAAAAAAATCTACTTTTAATCATATTCATTTTAGCAATAATTTAAGTTTATTAAATGTAAACTTAAAAGATGATTTTTCATTAGAGAATATAATAGTTGAAAAAGATGCAGATTTTAGAAACATTATTTTTCATAAGAGTTTAAAATTTGAAAATGTTGAAATAAAAGGAAAAACTTTGCCTCAAGAATTAATTAACAATGAAAATATAATCTTAAAAAATGTATTAATAAACGGCACACTTATAGAAGATAATCAAAAAAACAAAAAGGAAAAAGAAAGCAAAGAAAAAATAAAACAAGCAAAAGAAAAAATATATAAAGAAACTATTCTTAATAAAAAGATATAATATTATAATAATTCTCTATATTTGTTTAATTCATTTTTCTCTCTAATATCTTTTAGTATCTCTTTTATTTTAGAATCTTCATTATTAGGATACATCAAAACAACGCCATTAGATTTTACCACTGTAAGATTATTAATTCCATTTAAAGTAAGCAAATCATCATCATCATTTATTATAATGTTATTATTAGAGTTTTTAACATAAACTTGCCCTATTATAACATTATTGTTTTCATCTTTACTATGTATTCTTCCAAGAGCAGAAAAAGCTCCCAAATCGTCCCAAAAAAACTCTGACTTTATGCATATAATATCCTCTAACTTTTCCATTACTCCAAAGTCGAAGGAGATTTTATCTATACTATTAAATATTTCTAATGCCTTATCTTCATTATTGATATTTTTTAATGCCTCATTTACTTTATTAAAAGTATCAGGCATAAATTTGTTTATACTGTTTAATATATTTTCACTGTCCCATATAAACATTCCGCTATTCCATAAATAGCTTCCGTCTGCTAAAAACTTTTTTGCATTTTCTAAATCAGGCTTTTCTACAAATTTATGAACAATATATTCATTGGCTTTTATATTTTTATCTAATTTTATATATCCATATCCAGTCTCAGCTCTTGTTGGCTTTATTCCTACAACTACTATGTTTTTAGTTTTTATAGTTGCTTCTATAGCCTCTTTTATGGTATTTACGAATATATTTTCTTCTTTTATTATTGGGTCGGCAGGAATTATTACTACATTTGAATTGCCTATCTTTTCTTTTACGGTTAATACGCCTAAAGCTACAGCAGCTGCCGTATCTCTTCCTATAGGTTCATATATGATATTTTCTTTTTTAAAGTTTGGTATATAAGTGTTAAAAGCCTCTTTATATCTTTTACCTGTTACAATAAATATATTATTTTCTTCTTCTGTAATTTGCAAAGCTCTGTCTATTGTTTGTTCTATAAGAGATTTATTATCAATTATTTTTAAAAATTGCTTCGGCTTTTTTTCTCTGCTTAGAGGCCATAATCTTTCACCTATGCCTCCAGCCATAATAATTACAGAAGTTTTCATTATGTAATTTACTCCTCTTTTTATTAATTTTATTATATTTTATTATAGATAAATATCAATATTATTAATTTTACTTTATATTAAAAATATAAAAAATAAAATTAAATATAGACTATTTTTTTTATTTATATTAATATATAATAAATCCACTAATAATTATTAAGAGATTAATGTTATGAAAATTTTGTTAGCTATAACTAGTTCTATATCAGCATATAAGATGCCGTTTCTTGTTAGCATGTTAAAGAAGCAAGGGCATGAAGTAATATGTGCCGTTACAAAGAATGCTGAAAGTATGGTAGGTGTGAAAGCATTAGAAACAATGAGCGGCAATCATGTTATAAGGGATATGTGGGAGGAAGAAGACCCGCTTACTCATATCAATATCAGCAGAAAAACTGATGTATTTTTATTAGCCCCAGCAGATGCCAATACTATATCAAAAATAGCAAATGGCATATGTGATAATACTATTACCACTATAGCATGTGCTTATACAGGAAAGAAAATGTTTGCCCCAGCTATGAATCCTAATATGTGGTTTAATAAGGCAGTACAAAAAAATGTGCACTATTTAGTTGAAGAGCTTGAATATACTATGATAGGTCCTGCTACAGGAAATATGGCTTGTAATGATACTGGTATAGGAAGACTTGCAGATTTGGAAGAAATATTAGATAAAGTTGTTAATAACTTTAGTCATTTTAGTTTGAGATATGATAATATAAGATTTACTGTAACTTCTGGAGCTACAAAAGAATGGATAGACCCTATAAGATATATTACTAATAATTCAAGCGGCAAAATGGGAGAGGCTATATATAATGAAATACATCTTGGAGGAGGGGTTACAACTTATATAGAAGGCGATGTTAATGAAGAGCTTCGAATATATGCAAGTGATAAGAAAATTAAAATAGATACTACAGAAGATTTAAAAAATAATGTACTTGCCGAACTTGATAATACTGATATTTTACTTATGGCGGCAGCTCCTTTAGATTTCAGACCTGCTATTGTACATGATAAAAAATTAAAAAAACAAAATATTAATGCTATAGAATTAAAGCAGAATGATGATATATTGGTTAGTACAAGGGATAAAAAGTCTAAAAATACTCTTATAGTTTCATTTGCGGCAGAGACAGCACTTAATGATGAAGAGCTAAAAAATTATGCTATAGAGAAAATGAATAAAAAGGGAGCTGACATGATAGTAGCTAACAATATAAAAGATGCTATTGGAAAGGATACTAATAAAATAAGTATTTTTTTCAAAGACGGCAGAGTAAGAAATTTTCCTACTTTGAGTAAAAGAGAATGTGCTAAAGAGATTGTCAGCATTGCTGTTGAGGAATGGAAGAATAAAAATCTTTAATTAATTAAAATAAATAAAAAAATAGGAACAATGAATGAGTTATCTTTATGAAATAAACGATATTAGTAAGATATATGGTCATGGCGGAGGTGCTACTGAGGCATTAAAATCTGTGAATCTTACTATAGAAGAGGGAAAACTTACTGCTATACTTGGGCCGAGCGGTTCGGGTAAGAGTACGCTTTTAAACATACTTGGTGCATTAGATAAGCCTACAGGCGGAAGGGTATTATTTTTGGGAGAGGATATTACTCATTACAGCAATAAACAATTAGCTAAGTTTAGAAGAGAAAATATTGGGTTTGTATTTCAAAGCTATAACCTTCTTCCGAATTTAACTGCTTTAGAGAATGTTGAGTTTTCTACTGAAATAACTGGCCTTACAAGAGATAATGCTGAGAATGCTTTAAAACTTTTGGGGCTTGAACATAGAATGAAGCATTATCCTACAGAATTATCTGGAGGAGAGCAGCAGAGGGTTAGTATTGCCCGAGCTATAGCTAAAAAACCTAAGGTTGTATTATGCGATGAACCTACGGGGGCTTTGGATAATAAGACTGGTATTATGGCTCTTAGGATATTAAGAAACTTAAATAAGGATTTTGGTACTAGCATAGTATTGATTACTCATAGCAAAGAGATTGCTAAAATGGCTGATACGGTTGTGAAGGTTTTAAGCGGAGAGGTGATAGAAAAATATGATGTAGAAAATCCTTTGAATCCTGAAGATATAGAATGGTAATAAAATAATTTTATTAATGGAAAAATAATGCTTAATATAAAAACAAAACTTTTATTTAGAAAAATTAGTAAACAGCTTGCGATATTTATATCTGCTATTTTTATAGTAACTTTAGCGGTGCTGTTTTTTGTGGCTGTAAAGACTGTATATAGAGATTTTAAACTTACTGCTGAAGAGTATTTTGATAAAAATAATTTAGATGATTTAGTATTATTTGGAATGTTTAGCGAAGATGATATAAAAACCATTGAAGATATTAAAGGTATTGATATGGTGGAGGCTAAGCATAGATTTCAGGGAAAGATAGATGATATTGATGCTATTATATATGGTGTAGAAGATAATAAAAGCAAAATAAACAAACCTTATATATATGACGGAAAAGATACTTTAGAAACTAATGAGATAGCTATTAATAAAAACTTTGCAGATGCTAATTCATTATCTTTGGGTGATGAGGTTGAGGTTATATATAATGATAAAACTAATTCTTTTACAATAGCAGCTTTAGTATCATATCCTAATTATGTGTTTTTGTTTAAAGACGGGGCTTCAACAGCTTCTGAGGCTAAAGATTTTGCTGTCATAGAAATGAATGATGATAATTTTAATTATGTGCCGTATAATTCTATATATATAAAATATGAAGAGAATGTAAATAGAGATAATATAGAGCAGCTTATAAGAATAAAATTAAAACAAAAAATATTCTTTTTCACAGACAGAGGGCAATCTGTAAATTATATTAACTATGAACAGACATTGCTTCAAATAGATTCTTTCTCATATATTTCGCCTTCTATACTTTTGCTTATGGCTATACTTCTTTTATATATTATACAGAGAAGAAATGTTGCTGTTGAAAGAAAACAAATTGGTATAATGAAAGCTATTGGACTTACAGATTTTTCTATTATGTTTATGTATATAAAATATTCTTTTTTGGTATCGTTTTTTGGAATACTATTAGCTTTTATTGCAAGCAGGATACTTTTGCCGCCTATATTTAAGTCGCTTGGCGCTATATTTGATATGCCTAATTTTAATTATCATGTTTATTTAGATTTATGGATAATATCTACTTTAATAATATTATTTGTATGCATATTTTCTAATTTGCTTGCTGCTATTTCTATATTAAAGCTAAACCCCGCTCAATCTATGAGAGGAGAGCCTCCGAAGAGTGCTGGAAAAACATTAATAGAGAAATTTAGTATATGGAATAAACTCTCATTCAACAGCAGATATGCTATAAAAAATGCCTCAAGAAGTAAGACAAGATATTTAGCATCGCTTTGGGGTATGTTTGCTGCAATTAGTATGACTATATTTGCTCAGGGGTTTAACAATTCTTTTGATTATTTTTTATACACTCTTTATGAGAAATTTGCTTTATATGATGCTTCTGTAAATATTACTCCTACAAAATGGGAGGATAATACTGATATCCTAACAAATGACAGCATAAAATATTATGATAAGGCTGCTATTTATCAATCTCGTCTTTATCCTGCTTTTAATGATGATGCTGAAAGTATTTATTTGCCGACTTTAATATATAAAGATGGATTTTCTTCTCTTGACATACCATATAATGATAATAGAGAAGATTCTGTAATGCTGCCTAAATATTTGGCAGATAAATTAAATGTAAAAGAAAATGATTATATAGGCATAGAATTATACACTATTGGAAACAGCATATCAAGAAGAGTTAAAGTTAGCAAACTTGTTGAACAGCAGGGTATGTTTTATATTTATATGGATAAGGATTTTGCAGAAGATACTTTTGAAATACCAAATGTTTATAATTCTTTATTTCTAACTTCTGATACTAATCAAGATGATATAAAAACTATATTAGATGACAGTAAAGATGTATCATACTACAGCTTTAGAAATGATGAATATCAGGCATATAAAAACCAAATAGCTACAATATATTTACTCGTACAAATACTTATATTTATAGCATTCTTGCTTGGTGCTACATCGCTTTATGGTGTTGGAGTTATTACTTTGGCTACAAGAAGATATGAGTTTACGCTTCTTAAAGTTATGGGTTACACTACTAAAGAAATAATGCTTGCTTCATTAAAAGAAACTATTACTCAAGTGATAATAGCAATACCTACAGGAATATTAGCAGGTTACGGCATACTTTATTTGGTTAAGAAACCATTTTCAAGCAAGTTATTTTCATTTGTACCGCATATTTATAATTATAGTTATTTATTAGCAATAGTGCTGCTTGTTGTTGTTATATTCTTGGTGTCTTTGATGAGTATGCATTATGTAAATAAGCTTGATATGGTTGAGGGCTTAAAAGACAGAGAAGAGTAAAAAAATCTTCATAAGTATTTTAAGTTTTAGTATATACCTAAACATCTATATTTTTATAAATGTATTATCAACTTTTTCCTGCCGCAAAAAGTGCAAGGGCTTTAGGTTTATATGTTTAGAATATGAATAAAATACAATGTCTGTATTTTAAGCTAAGAAATTTAGTTCTTTTGGTTCTTTTATACCAATAAAAGAACTGGGGTGCGGGGCAAAGCCCTGCAAATATTTTTAACAAATAATTTTTTATATTAATGTATGTTTTTGTTTTTATTCAACTTTTTCCCGCCTTCGCGGTGCGGACTTCGTCAAAGTTTTCGCCATTCGGGCACGCTTCGCGAAAGTGCAAGTACTTTAACTTTATACATTTTGGATATATATAAGATATAAAATAATAGATGTATTTTTGTGTAAAAATGCAGTCTTTTTGGTTCTTTTGGCCATACCCGCGGGTACTTCCTTCGGTCGCAAAAAGAAGTGGTGGTACGGGGGCAAAGCCTCCACAAACAAAAAACTTAAAAACATTTTTAGTTATTTATTACTAAACTCATAATACAAAATATATTGCTCTATCAAATATTTATCCCCATAATAAACTAATGCTATGTAATATTCTTTCTTTTTATTAAAACTTATATTCTCAATTCTATTTATGGATTTTCTTATATAATTATAATTTTCATCAAAAACTATAATCTCTATATCTTCTTTATATTCTAAAATAATATTTATATAAGAATCTATATCTGTTTCATTTTTTATTCTATAAAAATCTATGTCTATAATATTTTCATTTTTTAAATATGGTTTAATCTTTTCATCTAAAACTAAATCTTTCTTAATAAAAAAACCGTTTATTTTTTGATTTGGATATTCTATATCTTCAGCATAAAATATATTATCATTATATTCATTTCCGTTTTTATATTTATAATCATCAGAAAAATTTAATTTTATGTTGTAGTCAATTTCATCTTGAGAAGTTAATTTTAATAAATATTCTTTTTCATTTAATAAAATATTTTTTAATTCTATATTTCCAAAGTAATTTTTTGCATTTTTAGTTTCTGCCCTAAAAACAATATCTTTATTTTCTTTATTATAAAACTCTAACACAATATCAGCATTATTATTAGCATAAAGCCCAAAGTTCATTATAAAACCATTAGTAGGCTTAATATGATAATAGTCTATATCATCAATTTTAATATTTCCTTTTAAGCTAATATCAGACTCTATAAACTGAGCATACTCTTCATTATCATTAGGCTCTATTTCATTAACTGTGTTTGTATTATTGTTTCTATTGCAAGAAATTAATAATATAAGCATAAAAATTAATATAATATTTTTTATCATAAGATAATTAATCATTCCATAGCAACAATTTTTAAATAATGCAAAAACTCTTTATCATCGCACATAGTTTTGCCTTCATCATCAGACAACTTAGCAACAGGCTTACCATTAACCATCTGCAGTTTCATTACAATATTTAAAGGCTTAGCAATAGGTTCAAAATCATTCATAATAAATGTTCCTATTCCAAATGTAACTTTAGTTTCGTTTTTGAACTCTTTATATATATTATAAGCTTTATCAAAATTAAGACTGTCAGAAAAGAGAAGGGTTTTTGTTTTAGGGTCAATCCTTAAATCTTTATAATGCTTTATAACTTTATATCCCCATTCAATAGGGTCTCCAGAATCATGCCTTATGCCGTCATAGAGCTTTGCAAAATATAAATCAAAATCTTTTAAGAATTTATCTGTACCTAATGTATCAGATAATGCAATGCCTAAATCGCCCCTATATTCATTAACCCAAGATTGAAGCATAAATTTCTGACTCTCCGCAAGCCTCACTTTATCTAAAGCCTGCCCAACTTGATAATATTCATGAGCATTAGTACCCACCGCAAGCAAATTATACTTCTGAGCAAAATATACATTGCTCGTGCCAACCAAACAATCTGACGGAACTTTTTCTTTTAATATAGAAATAGCCCTGTCTTGCCACTTAAAAGAAAATCTCCTTCTCGTTCCAAATTCAGAAAATTTAAAACCATTATCAGCACTATATATAGGAAGTAATTTCTCATCCAACTTCTTTATTAAATTAAATTCACCTCGTCTATAAACTTCTTCTTCACCCTTATCCTTACAAATAGTATAGTAATAATATATTTCACTAATCATAGCAAGCACAGGTATCTCCCAAAGAATAGTTTGATACCAAGGCCCTTCTATAGATACTGTTAATTTATTATCTTCAAAAGAAGCATCAATATGTTCTTCTAATGGCCTGTATAATTTTAAAAATTCTATATAATCTCTTTTTATAAATCTGAGAGAAGACAAATATTCAAGTTCATTTTTTTTGAATGTTAGATTGCAAAAATGTTTTATCTGCTTTAAAAGCTCCTCATGCATTTCTTTAGTCCATTCTAATATGTTTCTGCTTCTAAAAATATATTTCACCCAAACATTAGAAAATTGCCTTAAAGCACATTGCTGCATCGTGAATTTATATAAATCAGTATCAAGCAAACTATTTATTATTGTCTCCATAAATAAATCCTTAAAAACTTTATCTATTTTTATTTCTTTCTATAATCTTAGAAAGCTGATAAAGTCTGTATATCCCAGATATAAACCCAAAAAATATACCAGCTATAGTAAATAATGGAGAAGTACCCAATTTTTTATCAGCTAAATTTCCAACAAAAGCAAGCCCTAATATTATACTTCCAAACTCAATACCCAAAGCAGTATATTTTATTCCATTTTTTATATTATTCTTGCTGTTCATAATTAAGCGTTGTAAAAATTAAAGGATTAACATATTCAGAAGCTAATTTTAATTCATATTCAAGCTCGCCTGTTTTGGCGTTTCCTATAATATCACCCTTCTTTGCATCAATATTCGTTCTTACAGAAGCAGTAGCTAATCCTTTATAAGTAGTTATAATACCATATCTATGATAAATAACTATACTCACTCCCTCATCTTTATTGTATACAACACTATTAATTGTGCCAGAAGCGGTTGCTCTAACGAGTGTACCTGCTATTGTTTGAAAGCCTATGCCTTTTGATATAAGAGAGTCTTTTTGATATGGCTTTGATATAACAGCATATCTGGAATCTATTGGCGTAATTGTAGGAACATATTCTAATGCATTATTTTTAGAATTAATATTAGCTTTTAATTCTTCTAAATAATTTTTTAAATTTTCAAACTCTTTAGCCCTGGCATTTAAAAGTGCTATATTATCAATATTATTTGTATATGTTAAATTGGTATTTTCTATTTTAAATTTGTTCATCATATTAGACATATCTTTTCTATAAGAATCATTAGAAAATACCGTATTAAATAAATTCTCTAAAGAATTAATCTCTTCAAGTCTCTCCTGATAGCTTCCTGTAAGAACAAGCGTCTTACTTGCAATTACAGTATTTTTTGTGAGAGAAGAAAATGTTATTAAGAGGGCTACTGCTATAATTAAAAGTATTATCAAAAGCCCATATACAGGTATAGATAAAGTTTTGGTTTTCTTTTTTGAATGCGGTATAAACATAAAATAAAGCCTATGTGACAATATCTTATGTAATTTGCTTAAAAATGAAGAATTATCAGAGTTATTCTTTTTATAGAAATTGTTTTTATTCTTTTTTTTATTTTTGTACATAATTAATTATAACAATAATACTAAATTATATCAATATAGAAGATATGACTATATTTTTGTTTATAGATTTATTTTATATCATAACTTTCTATATAAACTCTTACATCTTTATTGCCGTTAAATCTATTAATTTTTATCTTATACAAAATATTTATAAAATTTGATGCTTCTAATTTTTGGCATTCCTCCTCAGATGAACTCCAGATTATAGCATTTATTTTGATGTTATTTTTTTGTAATTGCAATTTCAAATGAACCTTATTATTTTTATTTATTTTTTCTATAGTATTTACAACAACTCCATTTGTATAAAATACAGGCTCTTCATTAGCAAAACCATAAGGCTCAAATAATTCTAAATACTCAGCAAATTGCATATTAATGTCTTTAAAATCTAATTCCAAATCATAACTTTTTTCATCTTTTGAAGTGTTAAAATTTTCTTCTGAAGCATATCTGATAATTTTTTTAGCAAACTTTTCAAAATTATCTATACTCACAGTAAAACCAGCAGCATTCTTATGTCCGCCAAACTTATCTAAATAAACACTCGAATATTCAAGCATATCCCGAGCATTATCATCGCCTCTGCTTCTAATGCTTCCAGTGCAAGTACCCTCTTCCTTAGATTCATAAAGTATAACAGCCGTCTTTCCATATTGACTTAAAACCTTTCCAGCTATAAGCCCTGTTAAACCTCTGTCTATCAAAGCACTCTTTACTATGATAATAGGATAAGACATGCAATTATTATCTTTTATATATTCGCATACAATATTGAAATTGCTTTCTGTAAGAGATTTTCTTGTTTCGTTTAAATTATAAACTTCTTCAGATAATTGAAAAGCCTCTTCTCTCGTTTCAGAAGTTAAAAGCCTTAAAGCATATTCAGGTTTTCCCATTCTTCCCGCAGCATTAATAAAAGGAGCAAGCCTCCAGCTTACAGCCTGAGTATCAACTTTAGTATTTAATAATTTTATTCTCTCTAATATAACATTATACCTTATATGATTAGGCTTTTCCAATTCTCCTAAAGCACATTTTATATAAGCCCTATTCTCTTCAATAAGCGGCACAACATCGGCAACAGTACCAAACAACACTAATATAGATTCCCGCTTTATATAGTTTTGCAATTGCTTCTGACTTAAATAATACATTCTTCTAAAAATTTCCATTTTTATTATTAAATCCTTATAAGCAATATTATCATATTTATATATATTCACTTTAAGAAGCAAAGCAAACTCATCTAATGTTTTAACAGATTTTATATTAACTCCCCCATAATTAGCACCCAACTGAAGCAAATCATAAACATTATCATATTCAGGCAAATATAGCTCATATTTTTCATATAGTCTAAGCAATTTTTTAAGTCTAATCTCTCCCCCAGTGAGAACTAATACAACATTCTCCCCCTCAAACATATAACTACCCAACTCTTCCAAAACCTCATCTTCCGATAAAAACTCTTCATAATAATCTAAATAAATAGATTTGTAAGCATTATCATTATTTACAAGTTCAAAACCAAATACATCATCACTGTAAACAAAATTAGTAGCTTTTAATGCCCTTATTCTTTTTAATTTATCAGTATTTTTGTCTATTTCATAATCTAATACAATAATATCTTTATTATAAAGCTTAGTATAAGAGAAAACAAAAGCCTGCATCATCTTAAAAGCAACAGCACATCCAGAAAAATTTTTAGAAACAAACCCCGTATTTGAAAGCTTAGGATTAAATATTAAATAAGCATTAGGAAGTATTTCAGGTATATCATGATGGTCTGTTACTATAATATCTATAGAATGCTCTCTTGCAAACTCTACTTCTTCAACATTCGATATACCGCAATCAACAGTAATGATTAAACTCACCCCAGAATTAGCGTACTCTTCAATAACATCCTTTGAAAGTCCATACCCCACTTCATGATTAGGCACAAAAGCCTCAACATTCTTTGTTACTACTTTAAGAGTATTATATATTATAGATGCCGCAGTAACCCCATCAGCATCTTTATCGCCATATATCAATATTTTTTCATTATATTCTATAGCCTCTTTTAGCCTATCTACAAAAGCATTCATATCCCTAATATTAAATGGATTAGACAGCGAATATATATCTTGAAAGAAAAAATCAAAAATATCCTCTTTTGAAACTATACCCCTTAATTTTAACAGCTCTTCTATAATAGGATTTAAATTGTCTATATCAATTTTTTGCATAAAAGCCTTTAAAAAAAATTATTAAAATGATTTCTTAGTATATTGCTATTTACAACAATTTTCAAGTATAATCTATATATTGTTTTGTTTAGGAGCCAGAGATATTGCACATTTTTTAGTTAAAAAAAGTAGGTATTCCTTATAATATAAATAACCC
>CAKVCJ010000024.1 GCA_934725655.1 uncultured Brachyspira sp. | reverse complement strand
ACTGTGAAGGATAATTATAAGCATCTCCATCAGTATTAAGCCCAGTAGAATAAGGAAGCCATAATTGACCTGCATCGAGAAAAGTAACAAATCCCAAAGTTTTAGGTATAATAGGCACACGAAGCTCAGCAAAGAATCTTACTTTAGCCCTACCATAACTCCAAGAATCTTTTTGTCCGCTGTCATTCGGCAAGTCATAAGTACTTAAGCCTCTATTATGTTTAAATATAGTATATTTAGAAGTATCCCAACCTCTAACATCTTCAAACGGGTTAAGATAATAAAGTACATCTGCATCGTTTTGAATAGGCATTCCAGGAATCGCTATTATTTGACCAATCTCGCCGTAAAAAGCAAATGATAACCACTTAGTAGCAGGTATAGCCAAGAAACCAGTAGCATTTAATCTCATTAATTGAGTATGGTTAAAGTAGAAGTCCACTGTACCCCTTAAGAAACTTCCTTTCGTAGGGTTGAGATAATCATTTCTGCTGTCTCTAAGAAGCGAATAAGATACTATAAATGTTGTAAACCAATCACTTTGCCATCTTTGGAAACTTCCGTCTTTTTTATTTATTCTATGAACTAAATATTTTTTAATATCATTCAATACATGGTCTGGACCTGCATCGCTTGCTCCTTGATCATACCATTGCTGATACTGCTGTACAATGGTGTCAAATGTTAAGAAAGTAGAGTAGTAGTCAAAGAAATAATAACCAACCCTCGCAATACCTTCAAAACCATGCCTTGTATAATAAGAATACTTAGGAAGCCCGAATTGATCCGTACCTATCTGGTCGCCTGTATTAACACTTTCATTAAAGTAAGATAAATCAATACCTAAATATATAGGCAAATTAAGCAAATAAGGCTCTGCAAAATTTACAGCTATCCTTTTTTGAGTCTGACCAAACTCACCGCTTAAACCTAACTGTAAACCTCTTCCCAAAAAGTTATTCTCTCTAATAGAAAGAAATACCTTAAAACCAGAACCAGTAGAAAAACCGCCTCCTCCAGATACCATAGCAGACTTACCATCAGTAACATTAAGTCCAAGCTCCATAAGCCCTTCGGCAGAACCAGGTTTTACATTTATGCCTATATTATCAAAGAATTGAGTATTATATAATCTTTCCTGTACACGCTGTATTTTGGCAGAGTTAAATACTTCTCCTGGTTTTATATCAATATATCTCTGTATAACAAAATCTTTAGTTTTAGTGTTTCCTGATATTGTAATATTTTCTATGTGAGCTTTATCATTTTCAACTATATCATACATTATATTTACTATTTTGTTTTCTTCATTAACCGATATAACAGGTATAACTTGTCTAAATATATAACCTTTCTCAGAATATTTATTTTGTATGCCCTGATAATCAGACATATGATAAGTATAATTATATAAAGCACCCTTTTTAGATTTTATATCTGCCTGTATAACATCAGAAGGTATAACAAAATTGCCTTTAAATCCAATATCTCCAAAATAATATTTGTCTCCCTCTGTTATATAAATATCTATAATCAAATCCTGCTCATTTTTTACCTGAGGGTCTCTCCACTGATAAGTATAGCGAACATTGTCTACTTTAGCCTTATAATAACCCCTATCAGCATAATATTTCACTATTTTAGATTTATCTTCTTCAAACTTAAACTCATTAAACTTACCCAAAGATAAGAAACCATTTTCCTTTGTAGACATCTGCCTTTTTAATTCATTAGGAGAGAAGTGAGTGTTTCCGTGAAAACGAATACTTGATACCTTAACTTCATTTCCTTCTACAATATTCATCTCTATAACAACATCAGAAGCCTCTTTATCTTCTGTAACCTTAGGCTCAACATAAGCCTTTAAATACCCTTTGTCTTGATAGTTGGTAATAATGGCATTAACAGCATCATTTAACTTCTGCGGTATATAAGGGTCGCCAACACGCATTATAGGTTTTATAGCATCATTTAAAGCTGTTCTGCTTAAACGCTTATTTCCATTGTATATTATATCTTTAATAATGAATCTCTCCGCTACAACTATATTAAGTATAATGCCGTCATCTTCCCTTGTAACATCTATAGCAACCCTGTCAAAAGATTCTGTATTAAATAAACTTTTTATAGCATTATTGATTTCTGTCCTTGAGAATTTAGAGCCTTTTTTAATAGGGAAATTATTTTTTATTTGCTCTTCAGTAAGCCTTACTTCCCCTGTAACTATTATATCTTTAATAGTAAGACCCTCATAGACAGCAATATTTTGTGAAGTTTGTAAATTGTCAAAATCACTTTCAGCTGCCCTTAAAAATAAAAAAGCAGTTAAAAGTATAGTAATAAAAATGATAAAACGATTCTTTATAAATTTCACTAAAATCTCCAACGCGTAACTATGTTAAAGTCTTGTCCTGTTCCTTTTATATTGAAAGGGTTAATTTTATACTCAAATACAAAATTTGCAAGTCTGTAATTTTTTAGTAAAGACACCTCAAAACCAAATTGATGGTCAAAATAATAAGCGTCCACTGGCCTTCCCAACTCGCTCGGCCTTGAAGCATCATTAACTCTATAAGTAACATCATATTTTAAATACAAATATTTAGAAACATATTTTCCTATCCCTACGCTCGTGTTATCCCAAACAGAAGAAGCGCTAAGATTATTATTATTCGTAATAAATAATAAATTATTTACCACCGTAGGGCTTAAGTTAATATAGTCTATGCCCAAAAACTGCCTTACCCAACGCTCTACTGGCCTTAAAACCGTACTTCTCAATATCAAATCACTATAATTCATGGTAAGCTGCTGCAATTGAGCATTATTCATATTGTTAGCAGAGTTTATAGTGTTTAAATTTTCGGCATAAACTTGATTTTCTCTATTACCAAAAGTACCCTGAGGTATGCCTGCTAATTGATTAACCTGATACTGTCCGAGAGAAGGGATAGTGTAGAATCTTACAGGAGATATGCCGCCTGTACTGTCGGTTAATAATTGGGAAACACGGGCATTCATCTCCATATAAAGCGTAACACTCTCACCAGAGTTCTGATATTCCAAAGAGTCGGCAGAAACTGTGGCATTTGGCGAATAATATTTTTTATATGTAAAAGCTGTAGCTTCTATTATAGGGTCATAACTATTAACATCTGGAAATGTTAAAGTACCATTTTCTATCTGATATACATTCTGCAGATAATATATACTTCCCCTGTCAAAATTAATAGTACCTTCTAATTCTAATCCGTCTCTTAATGTGCTGTATACGCTCATTTTAGAGCCGTCTTCAAGATAAACATCTCCAACCAAATTGTGAGCAACTCTTACCTGCTGCCAAGCCTCTATAACAAAATCCCAGTAAATTTTACTAGCCATTCCATAAACATGCTCTTTATATGTATTTTGAGGATTGATAGATAATTGAACATCGCTTTTCATTAAAGTTAATGTTCCGCCTATTCTTGGCTCTGCTATATTTCCTCCAACTTGTAAATCCACATGCAAAGGACCTTTTATTTTTACAACATTGAGGTCTAATGAACCATTTAAAAGTCCTAATTGCTCGTCTGATGAAAGCAAATCAAAAGCCATATAATTTATATTGTTTTTAAATATTTCTGCTTCGCCAGTAATGGCTAAATTCTTCTTACCTTTATAAGTAAATGTAAGATTATTAACATTAAACATATTTCCGTCAAAATTAAAATCTACAACCGTACTGTCAAATACATCAGAGAAATATGCTATCTTTACCTTTTTGCCATGTCCTAAAAATCTTCCATTAATTGCAATATCATCTTTAGGACCGTGAACCTTTGCATATAAAGTATAAGGCTTATTATCAACAATGAAATTAGTCGGTGCTGATTGTATCTCTGTAAATAATACATTAAATATCTCAAATATCTCTACATTAAGCCTATCGGATGTAAGAAGCAAATCAACTTGGTCTTTACCAGTATCTTTTACAGTACCGTCAATATTAAGAATATTATAATTATCATAAACATACTTTAATGCTGTTTCACTGACTCCGTCTTTATTAGAAATAGTTCCCGATATACCATGACTTTTATTGTTTTCAAAAGTAATATAATCTTTTTTATAATTTACTACTGTTCCAAATTCCGGCAGCTTTCTTTTATTGATTGTAATAGGCGTTGTTTGTATCCTAAACTCTTTGCTTCCGTCTGATAAAGAACGCATATTATAATTAATAGTGCCTGAATAAGTACTCAAATAAAATAACTTATCAACTTCTATAGTCATATTATGCAAATCTTTTGAAAAATATGCATAAGGTATCTTTAATCGCTCGCCTGTCTTTTTAAATGTTCTTGATTTAACAATACCTATAGAGCCAGTCTTGCTCATAAGTACATCTTTTATTTCAAGCTCATCTGTCTTATAATAACCTGTTAAAGAAACATCATATCTGTCGCCGAGAATTTCAAAATCTTTTATATTAAACTTATCTAAATATACAACAGGGTCATTAAGAAGCCCTATTACAGTGGCATTGGCAGTAATTATTCCATACATTCCGCCTGCAGTAGTGAGGTTAAAAGGCAAATCTGATATAGTTAGCTTTCCAAATAAATTATTCTGATTGATAGAAGCATCTAAAGCAACAACTCCGCTATTGTCAGCATCTTTAAGCAAAGCCGTAAACTTATTAACTCCGTCAGAAGAAGAAAGTATCCCCTCCCCATATACTCTATTATCTCCATAATCTAATACTATATTTGTAAATACTATACTCGTATTGGAAAGCTCAAATTGAGTATCTAAAGCAACAACAGGAGAAAGATTCTTATTAAATTTTACATCACCATACAAATATATTGGATTATTTCTGTAATTATCTATAGATACATCAGCATTAAAAGATATATCATTAACTTTTAATTCGTTTGGAGTAGATATATTTAACTCGAAATCACCATTAGTCGTTATAGAACCATTTGCAACTATTTCTGAATGCTCTGTAGAAGCATATAATATTCTGCTTCCATTAGTTGCTGTAAGAGTAAAACCATTTATATTATAATCGCCGATAGGTGTTTTTAAGCTTCCATTGGCTTTTACATTGAAATTTTTATCATATTCCACAACAGCATTAGCATTAATTCCCCCGTCTTCTGAAAGCCTATAAAATATATCATTAATTTCTATCTTGTTGCTGTAAGCTAAAGCACCTACCCTTATTAAATATTCTTCCGTGTAAATCTTCCTAGATGATAAATTTAATACATGAACATTTCCCTTTCCGTCTGTATATGAAGCATTGCTTAAACTATATTTAACATTCAGAGAAGATAAATTATCAATAGGATTGCCGCCTAAAAATACAACAAATAATTCCTGCGGTATAATGCCGTCAGCATCCACTAATACAGGTTTAGTATTGTCTAATGATATATTAACATCAAAAGGCTCTATATATTTATTGGCGCTCAAATTCATCTCTACATACTTTTCTTTTTTCATATACCTTACAACCCATTTCAAAGGGTGCGTCAAAGCATTAGCATAAGATAATTCTGATATTATAAAAATAGAAGATAACTCCTCATCATTAACTCTTATAGGAGTCAATGATAATGAAGCAGATAATCTATTCACTCCCGCAGATATATCATTAATATTCAAACTCAATACACTTGAAACAGGATCATTCAAAGGAACTATGCCGCTAAGTATTATATTGCCGTCTAAAGTATTAACATTAACATTAGATAATATTAATCTATTGTTTGTAACTTCAGCATCAGCATATAAATTAAATAATTTATCACTAGCCCTAATATCAAAATCTAAATATATATCTTTTTCAAGCTCATAATCGCCATAAGCATTAATCCTTAAATAATCAAAACGATTAATAGCATTACTAATCATTTTTATATTATCATCATTAGGCTTTATGGTATTGTATATTATTGGGGTATCTAATGCTATATTTACAAACTTATAAATTGTATCTTTATCTATATTGGCATCTAAAAGTTCAAAATTAAGTTTTTTCTTGTTATAATCATAATTAAAATTGAGTAAATCTTCTTTTTCTGTGTTTTTTAAATTTAATTTTACAAAATCATTATTATTAGTTGCATTTATATCATATTTAAATAAATCTCTTTCTCTATCTTTGGCATTAATTATACATGTTAAATAAGATAAATCAGGATTAACTTCCGTAGAAAAATTAATAATCGTTTCATCTGGAAGATTCAAATCATAAGTAAGAAAATATTTATATGACCTAAAGTTTCCATTGAGAGATCTAATAGAAACTTCTGTTATATTTCCTTCTTTGTCTTCTATCTTTGTGTTAAAATTTCTAACAAGAATGCTTTTGTCTAATAGAATATCTGTAACATTTTTAATAATTTCTCTATAATCTGTATTAGAATTAGTGTTAGATTGAAAAATGGAAGTGTCCAAAAACTCAGGATAAAAATCAGCCTTAGTAACATCAACATCGCTAAGCATATAAAATATATCTTTTTTTATCAGAAGCCTTAATGGATTAAACTTCAAAAAAGCCCTATCCATATTGGCAAACTCTTTGTCATTGCCTTTAGAATAGAGTTTGACATTATCAAGAATAATTTCTAACCTAAAAGATAAACTTATATCATCTATATAAATATTAATAGGAGCTACTTTATTTACATAGGATATAATATTATTTAAATATTTTTGTTTATTTGAAAAGACAAAAGAAACACTAAACAAAGTAGGTATTAAAAAAGCTATCAAGGTAGTAGCTAAATAAAGTTTAAAACGCGAGTGCTTTTTACTACGCACTCATATACCTCCATAAAGGCTATAAAATAACTACTTATAACAACCTATTTAAATAAAAATTGTTATATAAAATTTTCGGATATATACTTATTAAAATATATCTTATATAGTATATTTTAAATATACAAAATTATATATCTTTTAGTCTTTTAAAAATAATTAAATCTTCTTTATTTGTTATTTTTATATTGTTTGAAGAGCACTCTATAATACCAACATTGCCTGAATATTTGCTGTATATTTCAGCATCATCTGTTGCTAATTTTTTATTTTTGCAGTTCATATATTTATTAATGGCTTTTAAATATTTAGTAAAATTAAATGCCTGCGGAGTGGCTGCTCTATATAGATATGTTCTGTCTACAGTTTCTGTAATATTTTTATTATCATCAGCTTTTTTTATAGTATCTACTACTTTGGAAGCAAGTATAGCAGCATCATTTTCTAATATATAATTATAAAGACTTAATATCTCTTTTTTAGCTACTAAGGGCCTTACTCCGTCATGAATAAATACATAATCAGTTTTTATATTATTGTCATTTAAATATTTAACGGCATTATAAACAGAATATACCCTCTCGCTTCCGCCTTCTATATAATGCATAATTTTTTTGTCGGCACTATTTATACAATCTTCCTTTTCTATATATCTTTTTATATTCTCTATCTCATCTTTAGAAGTTACTAAAACAATATTGTCAAATTTAAACTTTAACACATTAATTAATGTATGTATAAATATAGGCTTGTTATCAACTTTAATAAACTGCTTTTTTATTTTCCCGCCAAATCTCTTTGACTTACCTGCTACAAGTAAAATTAATGTATTATAATTCTTCATTTTCTTTTACATCTTCACCATTTTTTGATTCATATATATCTTTTTTCTGCATTTCTTTTTTAAGTTTTCGCTCTTCTCTAAGCTTATGCCTTGATTCTCTTCTTAATCTCACATTTTCTGATCTCTCTATTTTCTTAGCCTCTTTCTCTTTTTTTCTCTCTTCATTATATCTTCTATGCTCTTCATTCATTTTCTCTCTATTTTGTTTTATCTCTTCAATTTGTCTTTTCCATTCAGCAACTTCTTTAACTCTTTTCTCTTCCCTCTCTCTAATTCTCTCTTCTCTCTCTTCCATTCTTTTTAATCTTTCTTCTTCTCTTTTTTCAAATTTAGATAATTTAATAGGGTCTGTAATATTTTTAATTTTATTTTTTAATTTTAATGTATAATCCTTTCTTTTTCCAATATTTTTAGGAAAGAATTTAGCGCCAAGATCATCGATAAATAACTTCGCTCTAAGCATAAATATATTCTGCGTCTGCAAATGAATAACAGATACCCAAGGCACTCTCGATAAAATAATAAGAGCTATAACCCCAGACATAGTATTAGAAAATAAATTACCCCAAAATACAGCCCAATATTGAATATACCTCGAAGTAATTAAAATAAAAATATATCTAAGAAGCCATATTCTCAGTATGCTTATGAGAAGCGGAATTCTCGTTCTTCCAAGCCCAATAAGAGCCCCTTGCACAACCATAGTAATACCAAAACCTAAAACCGCTAAAGCATATATAGGCAAAGAACTATTAGCAACATATAAATCTTCTGCCTCTCTCGTAAAAAGTATAGTAATATGCGGCGATAATGGAATAATGATAACTATAAGCAAAATAGCCGTAATAGCACTCATCAAAATACCCATATAACAAGACTTCTTAGCCTTATCAGCATATTTAGCACCAATATTCATACTCACCATAGTAGTAACAGCCGAACCAAAAGCAGCAGGTAAATTAAAACAAACAGCTGTTATATTATTAGCAATTCCCTGCCCATTAAGTATAGCAGCCCCATATTTTTCAACTTCACTGTTAATAAGAAAGAATCCTAAATTGCTTAAAAAAGTTGTGAGCATAGAAGGTATACCTATTACCATAAGCTCTTTCAATATAGAAAAATCAAACTTAAAATCTTTTAAACTTAATTTATCATCGCTGTCTTTTATAAATAAATCATAATACATCCAAATACTTACTATTGTATATGTAGAAAATGAAGCTAATACACTACCGACAATCTTAAGATGCAAGAAATAAACATAAATAAAATTAAAGATAATTTTTAATATGAGGAGTAAAACCATCCTTATAAAAGTAGCCTCAGGTTTACCGCTTGCATTTTTAAGACCATTGTATATAGCCGCCATAAAAGTCATAGGCATAACAAAACTATATAAAGATAAATACTGAAAAACATTTTCTTTCACGCCAGGCTGCAGATTCATAGAAACAAGTATGCTCACAATGTATAATGTAGGCCCCATTGCTATGCCGAATAATACTCCCGCAACTACTATCTGTGTAGAAATTCTTTTAGCATTTTTAAAATCGCCCAAACCATTATATTGTCCAACTATCGCCATAGCAGCAACACCCAAACCTTGCGATAAAGCCGTCATCATATTTATTATAGGCTCTGAAAAGTTCACACTGCTCGCTATAATTGTGCCTGTAACATTATTTAAAAAAAGACCATCCATAAGAGGCATCATTGACTGAACCAAACCCATCATAAGTGTTGGTATTGAAAGCATTATCAATGTATTGGTAATAGAGCTGTGAAGTATTAAATCCCTTCTTGCCTCTGTAGATTGACTTTTAAAAAAATTTATCATATTTTTCCTTCAAATTTCTGTATAAATAATTTAACTATACAATAAAATATTATAACAATAATAATAAACTTTTAAAGATATTTTTAATTATTTTGCATAGATAAATAATATTTTTTAATTATTTAAAAGTATTTACTATTGTAAACTCTATAGTTTTACCAACAGCTTCTAAAGTATTAATATCTATTTTGTCTATAGTATCATTTTGAGTATGATGATATTTATAACTCATATCTATAACATCTATAAAAGGTATATTGTTAAAAAGAAAAGGAGTATGATCATCTATTATTCCGCCGTAAAAATCATTTACAAAAAACTTTTCATAACCCAAATATTTAGCATTAGACCACACATTTTTATAAATATCAGAATAATAAGTATAAGCAAAGTTTTCGTATTTAAATAGAGCCTCACTGCTTCCAACCATATCAAGAAGTATTCCGAACTTGATTTTATTTTTATCTAATACATTATCATTTACAAAAGCAATACTTCCCTGTATCCAATCTGTTTCAATAGGTGAAGTGCCTGCAACATCAAATAAATTGCCGTCATCTTCAAGGTCAAACAATACAAAACAGATACTATAATCAAGCTCATAATTTTTCAAAGCATTCATAAGCTCAAGCAAAACCCCACAGCTGCTTGCTCCGTCATTAGCACCATTTATTGGTCTATTTCTGTTTTCAGGCAATGGGTCTTTCTCTGCAACGCTTCTGCTGTCATAATGGCTCGCTATTACAATATATTTATCAGTTTTTCCATTTAAAAATGCATATATGTTCTCGCCTTCTCTTTCTTTTATGTATGGAGCTTCAAATTTATGACTAAATACTTCATAACCCATATTAGAAATTTCTTTTTTAAAATATTCTCTCACCTTTTTATGTGCCTCACTTCCATAACTTCGAGGCCCTAAATCTGTTTGAGCTTTTACATAATCATAAGCTTTTTCAGAGTTAAAATATAATTTAGAGTTTCCAGAAGACAAACTATTATTTATAGCATTAACATTATTGCAGGAAAATAAAAACATACAAATAAAAACGGCAAAAATATTTTTAATCATAAATTAATCACTTTTAAGTTTTTTGATATATTTTAGTCTAATATAAATAAATTAAAAGTCAATTAAATAGCAATAAAAAGAAAAATCTTTTTTAGTTATATACCTAAACAACTATCTTTTATCAATTCATATATTTTTATAAAAGTTTTGTCAACTTTTTCCCGCCGCAAAAAGTTGCAAAAAGTGCTATTATTATAACTTCATATATCATCAATATGTATTAAATGTAAGATAAAATATATTTTAGATAAAAAATGCAGTTTTTCGCGGTGCAGACTTCGTCAAAGAACCAAAAAGTGCAAATAATAAAATAATACTAATTATATTTAATATCTAATATAAATTATTAAACAATACAAATAAAAAAGGCACTCAATATAATTGAATGCCTTATAATTTTCTACTAAATAATTTTCTTATTTATCAGATGTTTTTACTTCTTTCTTAGCTGCTGCTTTTTTTGGTTTGCAAACTCTCTTTTTTGGAGCTTCTTCTTTTTTAGCTTCTTTATCTAATAAAGGCAATACCAACTCAGCAATCTGTACAGCATTTGTAGCAGCACCTTTTCTTATTTGGTCTCCTGCACACCAGAAAGTTAAAGAGTTCTTAGCACTGATATCTTCTCTTATTCTTCCAACAAATATATTATCTTGATCTGTTGTATCTAAAGGCATAGGATATTTAAATTGTGAAGCTGGAGCATGTAATATTTTTCTGCCTTCATTAGTCATTTTTAATTCTTCTTTAGTATAGCCTGTTTTGTTATCGAATGCATCTATTTGAGGAATTAGGTTAAACAATATTTGATATTTGAAAGCTTTTATACTTAATTTTTTCTGCTCTGCATAATCATAAACCTGCTGCTGAAGTTCTTCCATACCTTCTTTTCCAGCACCAGATACTGCCTGATATGTAGAAGCTATTATTCTTTTAATTTTAGCAAATTTATGCAGCGGAGCTAATGCCACCAAAGCAATAATAGTACTGCAATTAGGATTAGCTATAATACCTTTATGAAGCTTAACATCTTCAGGATTAACCTCTGGAACAACCAAAGGAACATTTTTATCCATTCTAAAAGCACTGCTGTTATCAATAACAACACTTCCTGCTTTTGCTGCTAAAGGACTTAGCTTTTTGCTCTCATCGCTTCCAACAGCAACTAAAGTAATATCCATATCTTTAAAAGAATCTTTAGTTGGCTTTTCTATGGTGTATTCTTTATTGTTAAAAATAACTTTCTGACCTGCTGTCTTGTTGCCTAATAATCTTAATTCATTAACAGGAAACTTTCTCTCTTGCAATATTTTAAGCATCTCTTTACCTACGGCACCTGAAGCACCTAATAAACAAACATTTACTTTCTTCATAAAATTAGTCCATATATTAAATTATTTTTTGTAGTAACATTATATAATATAATTTTTTAAAAGCAATATTATTACATTCAATTACATAATACTTCTTTAAGAAAATTAACAAAAAATTATAAAATAAATTTCATAGCTCTAAGTATCTCATAATAATCATTGCTCTCATAAACTATAGTATTATCATTAACTTTTTTAGCATTAGGATAAAATGACATCTTATAAGCATAGCCATGATCTTTATAAGTTACCTCAAGCTTAAAACTCTTTGGAAGCTTTAAACATTTAAAATCTTGTTTTAATGCTTCTTCAGCTTTTTCTTTAATAGTTTTAATCATAAGATTAGGAGAATAATTAATAGTAGAATAACCAATACCTTCTTTTACAGGTAGAGTTATTAAATTAGGATGATTAGGATCCATATTATTGGCATCATCGCAAAGCCCCTTATCTCCAGACAAAAATACTGAAGGCACATTTCTATAAGCTGCAGCATAACTAAAAAACATAAACTCGCTTGCTACAGCATCATTTAATTTTATGCTGAATATCTTTGAATTGCTCATAGTATGTGATAAAGGATTATTTCCGCTTGTGGCAGGACTATGATATCCTATAAACATCACAGCATCAAAACTCTCATCTATACCCTCAACCATAGAATAAGGGTCCCCGCTCCACTTCCTATGCACTTTTACAATATCAGGCAAAGCAGTCTGATCTATATTCATAGCAGAGTCATGAGCATCTTTAACAAATATCTCTTTAGCCCCAGCAAGTATAGCCCCCTCGCAAGCAGCATTAACTTCTTTAGTCATTTGCAATGCATGCTCCTTATAAGTCAATGAACCCATATCTGTATCCGGCCATTGTGTGGTAGTTGTTACTCCCTCTATATCTGCACTAATAAATACTTTCATTTTTGTTTCCTTAAATTAAAATAATTTTGCATAATATACTATTACATTTTTTATTTTATTCAATATATTTTTTATATAAGTTTTTGTTTTATTCAACTTTTTCCCGCGTACGAGCTGTACCACCTTTCCGCACGGTAATGCTATGCTTTAATTATAACT